>JAQYOU010000042.1 GCA_028727105.1 bacterium | reverse complement strand
CGCAAAGATCGTTTCCAAATGGACAGGAATTCCGGTTGCAAAGCTGACGGAGAGCGAGAGAAATAAGACGCTTCATCTCGATGAAGAACTGCATAAGAGAGTCATTGGACAGAATGAGGCGGTTGAAAAAGTGACCGAGGCCATCATCCGGTCCAAGGCAGGCATTAAGGATCCCAGCAAACCCATCGGTTCATTCCTGTTTCTGGGACCTACCGGTGTCGGTAAAACAGAGCTGGCAAAGGCTCTGGCGGCCAGCCTCTTCGACGATGAGAGCAATATGGTCCGTCTGGACATGAGCGAGTATATGGAGAAGCATTCCGTATCCCGTCTGATCGGAGCGCCTCCCGGATATGTAGGTTATGAGGAGGGCGGACAGCTCACGGAGGCAGTGCGCAGAAAACCGTATTCTGTCGTCCTGTTTGACGAGGTGGAGAAGGCACATCCCGATGTGTTCAATGTGCTGCTTCAGGTATTAGACGACGGACGTATCACGGATTCCCAGGGACGTACGGTGGATTTCAAGAATACGATCCTGATCATGACGTCGAACCTTGGTGCGCAGTATCTGCTGGATGGTATCGATGAAAACGGTAACATCAAGCCGGAGGCAGAGCAGGCGGTCATGGGCGAGCTGCGCGGTGCCTTCCGACCGGAGTTTTTGAACCGTCTGGACGAGACGATCCTGTTCAAGCCGCTCACAAAGGCGGATACCAACGGTATCATCCGACTGCTTCTCGCAGACTTAAACAGCCGCCTGGCTGACCGTGAGCTTTCGGTGGAACTGACACCGGAGGCAGAGGAGCTTGTCATCGAGCAGGCTTATGATCCGGTCTACGGTGCGCGTCCTTTGAAACGTTATCTGCAAAAGACAGTGGAGACGCTATCCGCGAAGCTGATCCTGGCAGACGAGGTGTCCGTGGGAGATACGATTGAGATCTATGTCAAAGATCACGCATTGGCTGCGCGGAAAAAATAATAAGGGTTCTATCGATCACCCGTCGCTTATGTGGCGGGTGATTTTTGTTGCCATGCATCCGTGAGAAGCTGCCGATGGCAGGTTCTATAGGCAATTTCATACAAAATAATTGCATTTTTTGTCGTTTTCATATATGATATGTACAGTAATGTAAAAAAATGTAAAGGAGATTGGAAATGATTACAAATGGGTTTACTTATGTTGCTGTCCTCATCTTTATGGCAGCAGTCCTGGTAACACTGGACAAGTCTTCGACAGGAGCAATGAAAAAATTCTTTAGTTATGTACCTGCGGTTGTTCTTTGTTACCTGATCGCCATGTTACTTTGTACACTGAAGGTATGGGACATGGAGGCTACAAAGCCGGCGTACAGCGCTTTGAAGAATAACATGACTTATGCGATGATCTTTGCAATGCTTTTGAGATGTGACATCCGAAAGGTCATCAAATTAGGACCGAAAATGCTGATCGGTGTGTTATCTGCTACAGCAACGATCGTCGTAGGTTTTATCGTTGCATTTCTTTTAATGAAGGGTGTGATCGGCAGTGATGCATGGATGGGTCTGGGAGCTCTCTGTGGTTCATGGATCGGCGGAAGCGGTAACATGGTTGCGGTACAGACCGCCCTTGATATCAGTGAAGCAGATATGGGATATGCGCTGGTGATCGATTCCATCGACTATTCACTCTGGGTAATGTTCCTTCTGTGGGCGATCCAGCTGGCACCGAAGTTCAATAAATGGACCAAAGCAGATACAAGAGCACTTGATGAAGTATCTGTAAGACTGGAAGAGGAAGCAAAATCAAATACAAAACCGATTACCTTCCAGAGCCTGATCCTCTTGATCGGTACCTCCTTGCTGGTAAGTGCGGTTGCATCCAACATTGGTACCATGCTTTATGATCTGACCGGTTTTTCAGATAAGGCAACCTGGATCGTTCTGATCGTAACCGGATTGGCACTTATCGCAGCAGTGACACCCCTTGGAAAGGTAGCAGGTTCCAGTGAAGTATCGAATCTGTTCTTATACACAGTGATCGGACTTCTGGCTTCACGTGCAAGTCTTTTGGAGCTTGGTGATGCGCCCGCATGGATCATCACAGGATTTATCGTACTCCTGATCCATACGATCCTGATGCTGATCATCTGCAAGCTGATCAAGCTGGATATGTTTACAGCGGGAGTCGCTTCATTGGCAAATATCGGTGGTACCGCATCTGCACCTGTTCTCGCCGGTTCTTATTCCGGAGCGCTTGTTCCTGTTGGTATTCTGATGGCTTTGGTCGGCTATGTGATCGGAACACCGGTAGCGATCTTATGTGCAAGAATCATGTCTATGCTTGCGTAGTAGAAAATGTTTTCGGTAGAAATAGTCACAAATGAGTAATTTTTCGGCGAATAAGAGAACGGATATGCTATAAAAGAAACGTTTTTTTATTCGCCGCAATTATTTTAGAGAAAGTATCTGTGAAGGTACGGAACAGTTACGAAAGGAATTTTTTATGGGTGTTTTAACTGATTTGGAACCAAAGTCGGTATTTCGATATTTTGAAGAGATCTGTCAGATCCCGCATGGATCCGGAAACACAAAAGCGATCAGTGATTATCTGAAGAAGTTTGCCGTCGCACATGATCTGAAGTACCGTCAGGATGAATGGAACAATGTGATCATCTGGAAGGATGCCTCGCCGGGATATGAAGCTGCTCCGACGGTCATGCTTCAGGGACATATGGATATGGTGTGTGAGCAGGAGGATGATTGCGATAAAAACATGGAGACGGAGGGGCTGGACCTTTTTGTGGAGGGAGATCTGATCGGTGCCCGCGGCACGACCCTTGGCGGAGATGACGGGATCGCGTTGGCTATGGCGCTGGCCGTGCTGGATGATGACAGTATCTGCCACGGCCCGTTGGAATGTGTATTTACGGTAGATGAGGAAGTCGGTTTGAAAGGTGCACTGGCACTGGATGCATCGGATCTGAAGTCTGATTGCATGATTAATATTGATTCTGAGAAGGACAAGGTGCTGACGGTCAGCTGCGCGGGATCCATCCGTCCCTTCTTCCGTTTTCCGCTGCAGCGTGAAACATTTGCTGGAAAAGCTTTTACCATATCTGTAGAGGGGCTGCAGGGCGGACATTCCGGGGAAGAGATCCATCTGGGGCGCGCCAATGCAAATAACCTGTTGGGCAGAGTATTATTTGAGATCAGCCAGGTCACAGAGTGTAGGATTTCCGATATTCACGGTGGCTCCAAGGACAATGCCATTCCAAGGAATGCCAAAGCGCGGATCATCGCCCGTGATCCGGAAAAAGCATTTGAGGCTGTCGATGTCATCAGAAAGGCTGTGGAACAGGAGTTTTACAGTACGGATCCGGATATTGAGCTGCATGTATCAGAAGAGGTGGAAACAGAAGAAACTGCGTTTGACCGGAGTCTGACGGAACGGATCATCTGTTTTTTGTTCTGCGCGCCCAATGGTGTTCAGGTGATGAGCGCGGACGTTCCGGGGTTGGTCCAGACATCTTTAAATATCGGCAGGATTTATTTGGAAGGGGATGACGTTGTCTGCAGTGCGATGCTCCGTTCTTCCGTGAATTCACAAAATCGGGAGGTGCTGGCAAAGCTTCAGGCGTTATGTAAGATACTGGGTGCGGAGGTGACTGTTGCATCTTCTTACTCTGCATGGGAGTATAAGCCCGTTTCTCCGCTTAGGGATGTGATGACAGAAGCATTTCGGACGGTATATGGGGAAGAACCCAAGGTAGAGGCACTTCACGCAGGTCTGGAATGCGGGATCCTTTCCGGAAAGCTGCCTCAGCTGGATTGCGTTTCCATTGGACCGGATCTGACGGAGATCCATACACCGCGGGAACGGCTGCATATTCAGTCTACGGGAAGGATCTGGAGATTGCTTTTAGAAACCTTACAAACATTGACTGCATAGACGGGAGGAACCTATGACAAAGAAGAAATGTTCCATCGCCTTTACCGGCGATATCGGATTTGACAGATATATGGCGGGACGCTGGACAGATCCAGGCCTTCTTTCTAAAGGAGTACTGGATTTTTTAAGAGACTCGGATCATGTAGTAGCAAATGTGGAAGGGGCTCTGTATGAAGGAGAGGATACCCAGGGACGGGGAGTCTTTTTTCACACCATGAATCCGGAAGCGACCTGTGTCCTGGAGGCGATCAAAAGTGATGTGTGGAACATCAGCAATAACCACATCATGGATGCAGGACCGGAGGGACTGGTGTCCACAAGAAAAATTGCGTCGGAGATGGGATGCCGGACCATTGGCGCCGGAGTCAATGAAAGAGAGGCTTCCGAGCCGGTTTATTTTGAGGAAGCAGGCGGCATCGGTATGTTTGGTGTGGCTTATATGAAGGAATGTATCCCTGCGGGAAAAGAGGAACCGGGAGTTTTCCGGTGGGATGATCTGAACCTTATTTCAGAGCGGATCAAAGAGGTGAAAAAAGCGCATCGCTGGTGCATCATCGTAGCTCACGGAGGTGAGGAGTTTGCAGATCTTCCAAATCCGTATACGAGGGACCGCTATCTGAAGTATCTGGAACTGGGAGCGGATCTGGTGGTCGCCCATCATCCCCATGTGCCGGAAAATTATGAGACCTTTGCGGATGGCAAGGCGATCTTTTATTCCCTTGGCAACTTTATCTTTGATACGGATTATCAGAGAGCGCATCCCTACACGGATATCGGGGTGTTGCTGAAGGTTCATTTTACAGAGGAGACGATGACCTTTGAGGCAAAGGGAACAAAGATCATCCGTGGTGAGGAGCGCATTGAGGAAGGAGCGCTTCCGGCGATCTTTGCGGATGTCAGAGAGGACGAGTACCGGCTTCTTTCACCCCTTGCCTCCAGCGTGTTCATGGAAGAGGAGCGCAAAAAAATGATCTATCTGGAGCCGGAGCGGTTTACGAATGCCAGTCAGGAGGTCTGGGACGCTTACTATTTCAGCACCGAACCCGACGGCTACGATGAGGGGGCGCATATGGATCTTTCTGTGATCGTTCCCTATGCAGCGCTTGCCGAAAAGGAAGACTGGAAACGAAGTAAACTGACAAAGGTGGTTGACTACCTTTTTAGAAGATGATAAAAAAATAGTGATCATTGATTCATCGACTGAAGGAGAATAAGAAACGTGGTACGTAAATATGTGTATGGAACGCCCTTTGAGACAGAGGCGGTCATAAAAGAAGTAGCAGCTGAGACAGGCTTGCCATCCTACGGAAAAATATCCTTAGAAGAAGGCTTTTCGTTTACTTATCAGCTGGCAGAGGATGATATCGTGTATGGTCTCGGTGAGGCGAACCGTGGATTGAATAAGCGAGGCTATTGCTATATCAGTGACTGTACGGATGATCCCAAGCATACGGAGGACAAACGTTCCCTGTACGGGGCGCATAATTTTGTCGTGATCTCAGGGGAACAGAATGTGGGATTGTTTTTCGACTATCCGTCCAAAATGGTGTTTGATATCGGATACACTAGAGAGAATATGATGACAGTCAGCTGTGAGCGCGCAGATCTGTATGTGTATGTGATCGAGGGAGCAAATGCGTATGACATTGTGAAACAGTTCCGCGGACTGATCGGAAGAAGCTATATTCCGCCCAAGTTTGCATTCGGTCTCGGACAGAGCCGCTGGGGCTATAAGAAAAGGGAAGATTTTGAAAAAGTCGCAAAGGGATACCGGGAGAACCGGATCCCGCTGGACATGATCTACATGGATATCGATTATATGCAGGATTATAAGGATTTCACGGTCAACGAAACGGAGTTTCCTGATTTTGCCGGCTTTGTGCAGAAGATGAAGGATCAGGATATCCGCTTGGTGCCTATCATCGATGCGGGAGTCAAGATCGAAGACGGCTACAGCGTTTATGAAGAGGGCGTAAAAAACAATTACTTCTGCAAGCGGGAGGATGGCAGTGACTTTGCTGCAGCCGTGTGGCCCGGATATACCCATTTTCCGGATGTTCTGAATCCTGAGGCGAGAAGGTGGTTCGGCGATCAGTACCGTTTCCTGATCGATCAGGGCATCGAAGGCTTTTGGAATGATATGAATGAGCCTGCCATCTTTTATTCAAAAGAAGGGATGGAGGAATTAAAGCAGTCGATCGGCAAATACATAGAGCCCGGGGAAACTGATATTCCCAAAAATGAATTGGGCGCACAGGTGGAGGCTTTGGCCAACAATCCGGAGGACTACAAACGGTTTTATCATAATGTAGGCGGAGAGAAGATCCGTCACGACAAGCTGCATAATCTTTACGGCTACAATATGACAAGGGCAGCAGGAGAAGCTTTTGAGCAGATCGATCCGGACCGGCGTTTTCTCATGTTCTCCCGTTCCTCTTATGTTGGGATGCACCGTTATGGCGGCATCTGGACCGGAGACAACATGTCCTGGTGGTCGCACCTTCTGCTGAATCTGAAGATGATGCCCTCCTTGAACATGTGCGGTTTCCTATACACAGGAGCGGATCTGGGTGGATTCGGTGCGGATGCCACGAGAGATCTGGTGCTGCGCTGGCTGGCGCTGGGTGTCTTTACTCCGCTGATGCGAAACCATGCGGCGATCTGGACAAGAGAGCAGGAGCCGTACCAGTTTGAACGGATCGAGGATTTCAGGGGAATCATCGAGACACGCTATCGCCTCGTGCCTTATCTTTACAGTGAATATATGAAGGCTGCACTTGGCGATGATCTGTATTTTAAGCCGCTGGCGTTTGTGTATCCGGATGATAAAATAGCACTTCGTGTGGAGGATCAGATGATGATCGGAAACGAGATCATGATCGCGCCGGTGTATACGCAGAATGCGAGGGGCCGTTACGTGTATCTGCCGGAGAAGATGAAGTTTGTTAAGTTTGGAAAAGACGGGGTGTACACCGAAGAAGTGCTGGACAAAGGACATCATTATGTGGAAGTCGCGCTGGATGAGGTGCCGCTGTTTATCCGCGCCGGCAAATGTATTCCTGTCGCAAAAGCGGCACAGTGCGTAGCACAGATCGATACGGAGCATCTGGAGCTCTTAGGCTTTGAAGGAGCGGAATACACCTTGTATGAGGATGATGGCATTCATAAGGATTACGATCATTCGTCAAATTATAGGAAATTGAAATAATCATTGAAAAAGTGTCTGTTGCATACAATAAACCAAATGTATGCAGCGGGCATTTTTTATGAATTATTTTCGGATGGATGATATGATACGAAAGATCGTGCGCGGCTTTCTGCCCTTTTTCGGTGCGCTTGCGGTCGGGATCCTTGCGGCGATTGTGATGGAATATGTGCAGGCGGATCGGGAGAATGCATCGCGTCAGAGTCAACCGGAGCAGACAGCACAGACTTCCCTGCAAACCCACTGGGAGCGCGAAGAGCGCATATCCATACAATCGCAGACGGCTGATGGAAATACGCTGACAAAAGAAACACAAAAGGACGAAGAGATCAAAAAAGTGGCGCTCACCTTTGATGACGGACCGAATGCAGATTACACCGGAATGCTGTTGGACGGACTGAAGGAGCGTGGCGTCAAGGCGACCTTTTTTGTGCTGGGCTCCGAGGTGGAGCGTTACCCGCAGCTGGTAAAACGAGCCAGTGAGGAGGGGCATCTGATCGGCGTACATGCATACAAACATGTCAATCTCTGCCAGCTCAGTGATGCACAGGCATTGGAACAGATCAATCGGACCAACGGTGCTATTTACCGCGCTACAGGGCATGATGCCAGTTACATCCGCCCTCCCTTCGGCTGTTGGAAAAAGGACCTTGACTATGAGGTACAGATGGTCGAAGTTTTGTGGGACATTGATCCGCGGGACTGGGCTACCACAAACAGCGACCTTGTCGTGCAGCGCGTGTTAAATAAAGTGGAAGAAAACAGTATCATTCTGCTCCATGACGCCTCAAAGTCCTCGGTGCAGGCAGCGTTCACGATCATCGACACGCTGCAGAAGCAAGGGTATACGTTTGTGACGGTGGAGGAGCTGCTGCTTGCATAAAGGGTTACGAAAGGGCGTTGATTTTGTCTGTGATGAATTTGCACAAGGAACGAACTTGCAAAACGGTCATTTCTATCAAGGTCTACAAAAACTGAATTTTTTCCAAAAAATGCCCGAAAACACTTGAAAAATGGGGGAACATCATGTATCTTTGAAAAGGCGGCCGGAAAAGCCGATTTGCATTTTTGGCATAATAAAACTGCAAAATGTGCATTCGCCGAAATCCGGGCTACAAAAAGGGGATAAGTAACTGCAAAGGTATCAGGCGGTTACGGTGATAGATCAGTGGATTTATTTGATTATATGAGAGAAAAAAATATGGAGCAGGAATCGCCGCTTGCTTCCCGTATGCGCCCGACGACCTTAGAGGAGGTAGTCGGACAGGAGCATATCATCGGGAAGGACAAGCTTCTTTATCGTGCGATCCGGGCGGACAAGCTCAGCTCCATCATTTTCTACGGGCCTCCGGGTACCGGAAAGACAACCCTTGCCAAGGTGATCGCCAACACCACGAGTGCTGCATTTACGCAGTTAAACGCCACCTCCGCCGGAAAGAAGGACATGGAAGAGGTTGTGGAGCAGGCGAAAAACAACCGGGGCATGTATGGAAAGAAGACGATCCTGTTTATTGATGAGATTCATCGATTTAACAAGGGACAGCAGGATTATCTTCTTCCGTTTGTAGAGGACGGAACGATCATTCTGGTCGGCGCGACGACGGAAAATCCGTATTTTGAGGTGAACGGAGCGTTGCTTTCCCGTTCCATCATCTTTGAACTGAAGCCCTTATCGAAGGATAACATCCGAACCCTTTTGAGACGAGCGGTCACGGATCGGGAGAAGGGTATGGGCAGCTATGGTGCACTGCTTGATGAGGATGCGGAGGAGTTTCTGGCAGACGTGGCAAACGGCGATGCGAGAGCGGCGCTGACGGCCATCGAGCTGGGTGTTCTGACGACAGAGCCGGAGCCCTCGGACGGGAAGATCCACATCACTCTTGCGGTGGCACAGGAATGTATCCAGAAACGGGTATTAAAATATGATAAAAACGGAGATAATCACTACGATACCATCTCCGCATTTATAAAGAGCATGCGCGGCTCGGACCCGGATGCGGCGGTCTATTATCTGGCGCGGATGCTTTATGCCGGCGAGGACGTAAAGTTTATTGCCAGGCGGATGATGATCTGCGCGTCGGAGGACGTTGGAAACGCGGATCCCCAGGCGCTGCAGGTAGCCACGGCGGCAGCACTTGCCGTGGAGCGGGTGGGTATGCCGGAGGCACAGATCATTTTATCCCAGGCGGTGAGTTATATTGCCAGCGCCCCAAAGAGCAATGCGGCCTGTGAGGCCATCAGCAAAGCGATGGACATCGTGGCACATACAAAGACACCGCCGGTGCCGGTGCATCTGCAGGATGCGCATTACAAGTCATCCGGAAAGCTCGGGCATGGTGTGGGTTACAAATATGCACATGCATATCCCCATCATTACGTGGCGCAGCAGTATCTGCCCGACGGGCTGGAACATGAGGTCTTTTACGAACCGTCTGACAATGGATATGAGCAGACGATCCGCAGGTATTTAGATGATTTGAAACAATGGAAAAAGGAGCAGGAAGAACAATGAAGGCTTACGAACAAATGACAAGGGAAGAGCTGCTGCAGGAGCAGGAAAAGCTGCAGAAGGAATATAAGGGCTTTGAGGAGGCCGGGCTGAAGCTGAACATGGCTCGCGGAAAGCCGGAGAGTGCGCAGCTTGATCTTTCCATGCCGATGATGGATCTTGTGGACAGCAAGAGCAGCTGTCTGGCGGAGGATGGCACAGACTGTCGTAACTATGGTGAGATGGATGGACTTCCTGAAGCGAAAAAGCTTATGGCAGAGATCATGGAGTGTGAACCGGAGCAGGTGATCGTGTTCGGTAACGCCAGCTTAAATGTCATGTTCGATTCCATCGCACGTGCCATGATCCACGGCGTGTGCGGCCATAAGCCCTGGGGACAGCAGGGAAAGATCAAATTTCTCTGCCCGGTTCCCGGTTATGACAGACATTTTGCAGTGACAGAATGTCTCGGCATTGATATGATCAATGTTCCTCTAAAGGAGGATGGACCCGATATGGATCTTGTGGAGAAGCTGGTGGCATCCGATCCCCTCATCAAGGGTATCTGGTGCGTGCCCAAGTATGCGAACCCCACCGGTATCTCGTACTCCGATGAGGTGGTCCGCCGTTTTGCAAGGATGAAGACGGCTGCTGAGGATTTCCGCATTTTCTGGGACAATGCATACTGTGTACATCATCTGTACGAGGAGCCTGAAAAGCAGGATAAGCTCTTAAATATCTTAGATGAGTGCGCAAAGGCGGGAAATCCCGACCGCGTGCTGGAGTTTGCTTCCACCTCAAAGATCACCTTTGCGGGTGCTGGAATTTCTGCAATGGCAGCCTCTGAAAACAATCTTGCGGACGTGAGAAAGATCATGACCATCCAGACCATCGGACATGACAAGCTCAATCAGCTGCGTCATGTGAAGTTCTTAAAGGATCGCGCAGGTGTGGATGCCCACATGATGAAGCATGCGGCCATCATGCGTCCGAAGTTTGAAAAGGTAGAGCAGATGCTTGCGGAGGAGATCACTCCCCTTGGTATCGGAAGCTGGATCAGCCCCAGGGGCGGCTACTTTATCTGCTTTACAGCAATGCCGGGCTGCGCGAAGCGCATCGTTGCGCTGGCAAAGAAGGCCGGTGTCGTATTGACCGGCGCAGGCGCTCCCTTCCCTTACGGAAAAGATCCGGAGGACAGTGTGATCCGTCTGGCACCGTCCTATCCGAATATGGAGGAGCTTGTGATGGCTGCCAAGGTATTCATCTGCTGCGTGAAGCTGGCCAGCGTGGAGAAGCTTCTTGCCTAGCATTTGTTAAAAAAGTATAAACAAAATATAAAAATTGTGAAATATTTGTGCACCATGTAGAAAAAAGTGCTCTGTTGGAGTATAATAATTCTGCATGGTGCTTTTCTGTTGCCATGCATCCGTATGAAGCTGCCGGTGGCAGGTTCTTACGGATGCACTCATTGATAAGAACTGAGAAGTAGTAAAGTAAAGGAAGTGAATCTATGATCTATAAACATATGGAAGGGATCGAACTGCCGGTATCGCGTATCGTATTTGGAACTGCAAATCCGCCGATGATCGCCGGGGAGGATGCGACAGAGCTTTTGGATTCTGTGTTTGAAGGAGGAGTCAACTGCTTTGACACGGCCCGCAGATACGGAATGGCGGAACGCTCACTGGGCGACTGGATCGCCAAAAGAGGAAACAGGGACAAGATCGTGATCGTGGACAAGGGCGCACATCCGCTGCCGGATTCCACGGTTCCGCGGGTGACCCCGGCGGCGATCGAGGCGGATATTGCCCGGTCGCTGGACCTTTTGCAGACGGATCATGTGGATGTCTATATGCTGCACAGGGATGATACCACGCAGCCCGTCGGACCGATCATGGAGGTGCTGAACGAGCTGAGAGAGCGCGGAAAGATCCGTCTTCTCGGTGTTTCCAACTGGACGACCGGGCGTATTGAAGCGGCGAATGAGTATGCCTATGAGCATGATCTGGAACCCTTTACCGTTTCAAGCCCCAACTATGGGCTGGCCGAGCAGGTGCTTGATCCGTGGGGCGGCGGCTGCGTCTCTATTTCCGGACCGGATGAAGCAGGGACACGCCGCTGGTATCAGGACAGCGGAATGGAGCTGTTTGCCTATGCAACGCTGGCACACGGACTGTTTTCCGGAAAGATCCGCTCCGACCAGCTTTCGCATGTGGCTGATTATCTGGATGAATTTGCGATCCGCGGCTACTGCTGCAGGAATAATTATGAGCGTCTGCGCCGCACAGAGCAGATCGCTGAAAAACATCACTGCACGGTTGCACAGGCTGCGCTGGCATGGGTACTGGCCCAGCCGCTTCAGGTGTTTGCAGAGGTGAGTGCCTCTACGCCGCAGCGTTTTGCCTCAAATCTGAAAGCCCTGGAGCTTCAGCTGAATGAGACGGAGCTTCGCTATATGGATCTTTTGTAATTACAGTAAAAAGGGAACCGATGCGTGTGACAGCACGTGTGCCGGGAACTTGCGAAAAGGAAATGTACATCATGGGAAAAACAATCTTAGACTACGATACGGTGGCGCTGGACGATGCGGACAGCGCCCTCGTGATCATTGATCAGACAAAGCTGCCGGAGCGCATTGAGCTTTTGCGGCTGCATACAGCAGAGGAGATCTGGAATGCCATCTATCTGCTGCAGGTGCGCGGTGCACCGGCCATCGGCGTGGCGGCAGGCTACGGCATCTATCTTCTGGCAAAAGAGATCGAAACGGACGATTTTGATGAATTTTATAAGCAATTCTGCACATACAAAACATATCTGGATTCCTCGCGACCGACAGCGGTTAATCTGTCCTGGGCATTGAATCGAATGGAGCAGGTGGCTTTGCGCGCCGGGAAAGAGGAACATTGCGCGGTTGCACAGGTGAAGGAGATCCTGAAACAGGAATCCATCGCGATCCAGCAGGAGGATATCGCCATCTGCAAGGCCATCGGAGAACACGGACTTTCCCTGGTGAAGCCCGGCGACGGTATCCTCACCCACTGCAATGCCGGAAAGCTTGCCGCCAGCCGTTACGGTACGGCGACGGCGCCGATCTATCTGGGACAGGAGCGTGGCTACGGATTCCATGTATTTGCAGATGAGACGAGACCACTGCTTCAGGGAGCCAGACTGACAGCCTTCGAGCTTCAGTCAGCGGGCGTGGACGTGACACTGATCTGTGACAACATGTCCGGCATGGTCATGAAGCAGGGAAAGGTTCAGGCAGTTTTTGTGGGCTGTGACCGGGTGGCGGCAAACGGAGATACCGCCAACAAGATCGGAACCTCCGTGGTGGCGACAGTGGCAAAGCGCTATGGTGTGCCATTTTATGTGTGCGCACCCACCTCCACCATCGACTGGAACACCCCCACCGGTGCGGATATCGTCATCGAGGAGCGAAAGCCGGAGGAAGTGACGGAGATGTGGTATGCCTCCCGGATGGCTCCGGAAGGTGTGAAGGTATTTAATCCTGCATTTGATGTCACAGATGCGGAGCTGATCACAGGCATTGTGACGGAATACGGCGTAGCGCGGTATCCTTATACAGAGTCACTGCAGCAGATACGGCAACAAATGCAGTCAGAGAGCAAATAGAATCTGTGTAGCGATGCACTTGCATAATATTGATAACACTGCTAAAATAGATAGCTGATACACAGCTGTATGATAAAATCTGCTGTGGATGAGGAAAAAGAGCAGTAGGAGTTTGCGAAACATTCTCATAACGTAAACAGGGAATGCGAGACACCATGTATTAGGCAGGTGCTTTGGAGCGGCTGGTACTTAGTGACCGTATTTTGGTCACTTATGTACCACTGCCAGCGACAAGCAGCGAGAGCGTGCCTGCCATACATGTGCTCGCATGACCGTGAAACGTAATGGTAAAAGTTTCGCAAACTCTTAAAAAAACTATGACAGAAGGAGTATAAAAAATGTCTGATACAGGCAAAGAAACATGCAGCAGCGCAGGCAGCTGCTCAAGAGAAAGCTGCGAGGGCTGTCCCAGTAAAAACGGCGGACAGACTTCATTTCTGGAGGAGTTGAACCAATATTCCTCCATCAAAAAGGTGATCGGAGTGGTCAGCGGAAAGGGCGGCGTCGGAAAGTCCTTCGTCACCGCATCACTGGCCTGTGCCATGCACAAGGCAGGCTACAAGGTAGGTATTCTGGATGCGGATATCACAGGACCTTCCATTCCGAAGATGTTTGGTGTGCACGGCACAGCATTCGGCACGGATCAGGGGATCATTCCTTTGGAATCCAAAGAGGGCATCCCGGTGATGTCCATCAATCTTTTAGTGGAGGATGAAGAACAGCCGGTGATCTGGCGCGGTCCCGTCATCGCGGGAGCAGTCAAGCAGTTCTGGACGGACGTAGTCTGGGGCGAGCTGGATTATCTGTTTGTGGATATGCCTCCGGGAACCGGAGACGTGCCTTTGACGGTCTTCCAGTCGCTGCCGGTGGACGGTGTCGTTGTTGTGACATCTCCCCAGGAGCTGGTGCAGATGATCGTGAAGAAGGCCTACAATATGGCGCAGATGATGAAGGTTCCCGTACTTGGTATCGTTGAGAATTTCAGCTACCTGGAATGTCCGGATTGCGGTAAGAAGATCCCTGTCTTTGGCGAGAGCCATGTGGATCAGGTGGCAGGCGAACTGGGGATCCCTGTGTTTGCGAAGCTTCCCATCGATCCGTCGAAGGCGGCAGCAGCAGATGCCGGGGAGTTTTATGACACAGATCACAGTGCCTTTGAAGCTGCGATCGCAGCCCTAAAGTAACACCGGCTGTGAAACCTTTGAAAATCAGTTGCATTTGGTGGGACTGCTTGTTAGAATATTGTTAGACTATGGGTTGCCAAACTTATGGCAGCCCATTTGATTTTTAAGGAGAGGACATATGTCATTCGTACATTTACACACACATACCGAGTATTCCCTGCTGGATGGCTCGAATAAGATAAAAGAATATGTAGCAAGCGTGAAGGAGCTTGGGATGAATGCGGCTGCCATCACCGATCACGGTGTGATGTACGGAGTCATTGATTTTTACAAGGCCTGCAAGGCGGCGGACATCAATCCCGTCATCGGGTGCGAGGTGTATGTGGCACCCGGTTCTCGTTTTGATAGAGAGGCGGGGCGGGGAGAGGACCGCTACTATCACCTGATCCTGTGGGCAGAAAACAATACCGGCTATGCGAACCTTGTAAAAATCGTCTCCAAGGGATTTACGGAAGGGTATTACTATAAGCCCCGCGTGGATCTGGAGGTATTACAGGAGTACCATGAGGGCATCCTCGCTGCCAGCGCCTGTCTGGCCGGTGAGGTGGCACGTAATCTGGCCCATGATGATTATGCAAAAGCAAAAGAGGCTGCGCTGCGCTACGAAGCGATCTTCGGGAAAGGAAACTTCTTTTTAGAACTGCAGGATCATGGAATTCCGCTGCAGCAGAAGGTCAATGCAGGACTCATGCGCATGTCTCAGGAGACCGGGATCGGACTGATCGCCACAAACGACTGCCATTATACCTATGCTGAGGACGCGGAGTCCCATGACATCCTATTGTGTATCCAGACGGGTGCAAAGCTTTCCGATGAGGACCGGATGCGTTACGAGGGCGGACAATATTACGTGAAGAGTGAGGAAGAGATGAAAAGCCTCTTTTCCTATGTGCCCCAGGCACTGGAAAATACGCAGAAGATCGCGGACCGCTGCCACGTGGAGATCGAGTTTGGAAACACCAAGCTGCCCCGTTACGATGTGCCGGAGGGCTATACGTCCCTGGAGTATCTGAACAAGCTCTGCTATGACGGCTTGAGGGAGCGCTATCCGGACAACTGGCAGGAACTGGAGCCCAAGCTTTCCTATGAGCTGGGCATTATCGAAAAAATGGGCTATGTGGATTACTTCCTCATCGTCTGGGATTATATCAATTATGCACGTACCCATGGGATCCCGGTAGGTCCCGGACGAGGCAGTGCGGCGGGTTCGCTGGTGGCATACACCACGGGTATCACAAACATCGATCCCATCAAATACAGCCTGATCTTTGAGCGCTTCTTAAATCCGGAGCGGGTGTCCATGCCGGATATCGACGTGGATTTCTGTTATGAGAGGCGTCAGGAGGTCATTGACTATGTCATCGAAAAATACGGTAAGGACTGCGTGACACAGATCATCACCTTCGGTACGCTGGCAGCCCGGGGTGTGATCCGGGATGTGGGCCGTGTCATGGATCTGCCCTATGCATTTGTAGATAATATATCAAAGAGCATCCCCATGGAGCTGGGCATCACCATCGATAAGGCATTGGAGATGAATGCGGAGCTTCGCACCACCTATGAAAATGATGAGACCGTGCACCGGCTCATCGACATGTCCCGCCGGCTGGAGGGGCTGCCCAGGCATACGTCTGTCCATGCAGCGGGCGTGGTGATCAGCCGGCTTCCCATGGAGGAATATGTACCGCTGTCGAGAGGAGCCGACGGTGTGATCACGACGCAGTTTACGATGACGACCATCGAGGAGCTGGGTCTGTTAAAAATGGATTTTCTGGGACTTCGGACACTGACGGTCATCGACGACGCCTGCAAGCTCATTGAGAAGGGCGGCAAAGGATCTGTTGATGTAGACCGAATTGATTATGATGACAAGGCGGTTTACGAGTCTTTGTGCACCGGAAAGTGCGAGGGCGTGTTCCAGCTGGAAAGCGCGGGCATGAAAAACTTCATGAAGGAATTGAAGCCGCAGAGCCTGGAGGATGTTATTGCGGGTATCTCTTTGTACCGGCCGGGCCCGATGGATTTCATACCGGCCTATATCCGCGGAAAGAACAACCCGGATCAGATCACCTATGACTGCCCGCAGCTGGAGCCGATCCTGTCGCCTACCTATGGTTGTATCGTTTATCAGGAGCAGGTCATGCAGATCGTGCGGGATCTGGCAGGATATACACTGGGGCGAAGCGATCTGGTGCGCCGTGCCATGTCAAAAAAGAAGACCTATGTCATGGAGGAGGAGCGCAGAAACTTTGTCTATGGAAACGAAGAGCAGGGTGTGAAAGGCTGTATCGCAAACGGTATTTCGGAGCAGACTGCCAATAAGATCTACGATGAGATGATCGACTTTGCAAAGTATGCCTTCAATAAATCCCATGCCGCCGCTTATGCGGTGGTCGCTTATCAGACCGCTTATTTAAAGTACTATTATCCGGTGGAGTTCATGGCAGCGCTCATGACTTCCGTCAAGGACAATACGACAAAGGTGTCCGAGTATATCCAGACCTGCCGGAGCATGAATATCGCGATCCTGCCGCCGGACATCAACGAGGGCGAGGGAGATTTCTCCGTGGCGGAGGGGGCGATCCGTTACGGCATGAATGCCATCAAGAGTATCGGTGCACCGGTGGTTCGTGCCATTGTGGAGGAACGTGAGCGCGGCGGTCATTACCGGAGCCTGAAGGACTTTATCGACCGCGTGGGCAGCCGCGAGGTCAACAAGCGGGCGGTGGAGAATCTGATCAAGTCCGGTGCCTTTGACTGTCTGGAGGGCAATCGCAGGCAGAAGACGCTGATCTATCCGATGATCATGGATCAGGCGGTGCAGGAGCGAAAGGCCTCGGTGCAGGGGCAGATGAGCCTGTTTGATTTTGCACCGGAAGAAACGAAACAGGAATTTGAGATCCGGATGCCGAAGGTCCCTGAGTTTGGTAAGGAGGAGCTGCTTTCCTTTGAAAAGGAAGTGCTGGGCGTGTATGTCAGCGGCCATCCGCTGGAGGAATACGAGGAAAAATGGCGCAAAAATATCTCTGCCGTCTCCACGGATTTTGTCTATGATGAGGAGACCGGTGAGGCAAAGGTGCCTGACGGAGCCCACGTGATGATCGGTGGAATGATCACCGACAAGACCATTAAGTTTACCAAAAACAATAAGACGATGGCGTTTCTTACGATCGAGGACCTTTACGGAACAACGGAGGTGATCGTCTTCCCGAGGGATTACGAAAAATACAAGGAACTGATCGCAGATGATGCCAAGGTGTTCGTTTCCGGACGTGTGAGCGCGGAGGAGGAAAAGAACGGCAAGCTGATCTGCGAGCGGATTTATTCCTTTCAGGACGCGAAAAAAGAGCTTTGGCTCCAGTTCGCTACGAAAGAGGAGTATGCAAATGCAGAAACACAGATCTATGATCTGCTGCGGACAAGCGAAGGAAAAGATGCGGTTGTCATTTACATTTCCGGTATCAAAGCGGTGAAACGACTGCCTGCGAACTGGAATGTTTCGGTGGATTCTCTCGATTTGGGTCAGTTTTACCGTATTTTTGATGAAAAAAATGTAAAAGTCGTCGAAAAGGCTATTGAAAACGATGCCAAAAGAGATTAGAATAAGTGAGATAAGGTTTATGAGACAGAACTAGATTATAGTACAGGAGGTTTCAAATATTATGGCAAAAGAGATTCAGACGATCGGAGTACTGACCAGTGGAGGAGATGCTCCCGGAATGAACGCAGCGATCCGTGCGGTCGTTCGTCGTGCGCTGGCAGCCGGCAAGCAGGTAAAGGGTATTCAGAGAGGTTATGCAGGTCTGCTTCAGGAAGAGATTGTTGATATGAATAAACGCAGCGTATCAGATATCATTCAGCGCGGCGGTACGATCTTACAGACTGCACGCTGTATGGAGTTCACCACTCCCGAGGGACAGGCGAAGGGTGCAGAGATCTGCAGAAAGCACGGGATCGATGGTGTGGTAGTCATCGGTGGTGACGGTTCCTTCCGCGGTGCACAGAAGCTCGCAGCCAACGGTATCAATACGATCGGTGTTCCCGGAACCATCGACCTTGATATTTCCTGCACGGATTATACGATCGGATTTGATACTGCGGTAAATACTGCAATGGAAGCAATCGATAAGGTACGTGATACCTCTACCTCCCATGAGCGCTGCTCCATCATCGAAGTTATGGGCCGCGGTGCCGGCTATATTGCGCTTTGGTGCGGAATCGCAAACGGTGCGGAGGATGTGCTTCTTCCGGAGAAATATGACTATGACGAGCAGAAGCTTGTAAACAATATCATCGAGAACCGCAAGAAGGGTAAACAGCATCATATCATCATCAACGCAGAGGGCATCGGTCACTCTACGTCCATGGCACGCCGTATTGAGGCTGCGACAGGTATGGAGACTCGCGCAACGATCTTAGGACACATGCAGCGCGGCGGCAGTCCCACAGCCAGAGACCGTATGATGGGTTCCGTTATGGGTGCATACGCAGTGGATTGTCTGTGTGCAGGCAAGAGTAACCGCGTGGTAGCCCTGAAGAAGAATCAGGTGACAGACTTTGACATTGACGAGGCGCTGGCAATGGAGAAGGGTGTCAACGATTACGAGTTTGATATCTGTAACACACTTGCCAGATAGGAAAAGCTATGATCACAAGTACATCGAATCAGCAAATGAAAACGATCGTACAATTAAATAAAAAAGCAAAGGCGCGTAGGGAACTGCGCGCCTTTGTTGTTGAGGGCATAAAAATGTTCCGCGAGACGCCGCGGGAGCTGTTGCAGCGTGTCTATGTGTCCGAACAGTTTTTCAGCGATGCAAAAAATCAGGAATATCTGGCGGAATCCGGCATAGAATATGAATTGGTGAGTGACAATGTCTTTGCCCATGTGAGTGACACAAATACGCCTCAGGGAATCCTGGCGATCGTTCGTCAGCCCGCATATGCATTTGAAGAACTGCTGCAGGCCGGGCACACGCGGCTGCTTGTGCTGGAGGATATTCAGGATCCGGGAAATCTGGGTACGATGTTCCGCACCGGAGAGGGCGCGGGGCTGACCGGTATTATCATGACCAGGGAGACGGTGGATCTGTTTGCACCGAAAACCGTGCGTGCCACCATGGGAAGTATTTACCGCATGCCTTTTTTTGTCACGGAGAATCTTCCCGGTACGCTGGGAGCGCTGCGGGATGCAGGGGTGCATACGTTTGCGGCTCATCTGCGCGGGGAAAAGTATTATGATGAACTGGATCTTACGGGCGCAACGGCGTTTCTGATCGGAAACGAGGGCAATGGCTTAAGGAAAGAAACGGCGGATATGGCAGACACGTATCTGAAGATTCCCATGGAGGGGCGGCTGGAAAGCCTGAATGCTGCTATGGCAGCGGGGATCTTAATGTATGAAGCGCACAGGCAGTGCAGGCACTTGTAGAACAGCAGCTGTGAGACGGAAGCAGACGAAGGAGGACATGAGCTTATGCGCATCTGGTTCAAGCAGATGAAGGATAATCATCTGCTGCGGGACTTTATGTATGAGGACAACTCGGACGATACGCGCACACACAAGATCTTTCGGGGGATAGATGAGGTGTGCCGGGAGTTTGACCTGGGGAAGCCGATCTGGCTGGATGCCACGATCGCAGATTTTAAACGACATGCCAGAGCACGATTTACAAAAGACTGCTTTATTGAGGAGATAGATTTCGACTATCTGGAGATCCATGTCATAGAGGAGGGGTAACTATGCAGGCGGTGGAGATTTTTCAGGATAATGCAGAAGGCTGGGAAACTCTGATCTTTTTATATAATTCTGCGCTCAAGGAGGTAGGCACAAAGCTGGAGATCTTAAATGATGAGTTTGTACATATTCACAAGTACAATCCCATCGAATATATCAAATCCCGCTTAAAGTCGCCGGAGAGTATCTGTAAAAAGCTCAAGCGGAACGGGCATGATACCAGTCTGGAAAATATGGTACAACACATTAATGACATTGCGGGTATCCGCATTGTCTGTTCTTTCACACCGGATATTTACCGCATGGCGGAGATGATCGGCAAGCAGAATGACCTGACGGTGATCTCTGTCAAGGATTATATCAGGCATCCAAAAGCCAGCGGCTATAAAAGCTATCACATGCTGGTGTCCGTGCCGATCTTTTTATCTGATCGCGTGGTGGACACAAAGGTGGAGATCCAGATACGCACCATTGCGATGGATTTCTGGGCAAGCTTAGAGCACAAGATCTACTACAAATTCGAGGGAAACGCGCCGGATTATATCAGCCGTGACTTAAAGGAATGCTCCGAGATCGTATCCATGATGGATGCAAAGATGCTTCAGCTGAACAAGGCGATCTTAGAAGCCAAGGTGCAGCAGGGAATCGATTAATACAGAAATATCGGAAACTGAATGTTTTCATAACGTAGATAGGGCATACGTAGTCATATATATCAGCCAGGTACTTTGGAGCGGCTGGTACTTAGTGACCGTATTTTGGTCACTTATGTACCACTGCCAGCGACAAGTAGCGAGAGCGTGCCTGGGGATATATATGCTCGTATGCCCTTAAAATGTAATGTATATGGTTTTACAGCAAGAACGAATCCATCTCCCCGGAGCGCCCGCTCTTGGGTTTAAAATCTCTGAGAATGCTGCGCAGCGGTCTCTGGCGGTAGCCGAAGCCCAGCTCCATGTATTCTTCTATGACCTGAGAAAGAACGGTCTCGTCGGTGATGCCTTCCTCGGCAGCCAGCGCTGTGATCTTGTCGTAGGTATTGCTGTTGATATAGAGCACATGCTTTCCCTCGGGGGCAGCAGCGGGTACTTCCTTTACGACGACTTTTTCCACGATCTTTTTTACCACATGTTCCGGCACATTTGCTGTCGGAGCAGAAGTGGAAGATGCGGCAGTGGCAGCAGCGGATGTATCTGACGCAGCACCTGCCGGAGCTTCGGCTCCCATAAATGCAAAGAAATCCATGCCAAGAGCGGTCAGTATCTTGATCAGGATATCCATATCGGCCTTGTTGCTGTCGCGGTTGATCAGTGCATACAGAGTCTGCGCGGGCACACCTGCTTCCTTGGAAAACTGTGTGACAGTCAGTCCGCGTTCCTCTAAGATCTGTTTCAGACGGGAACCTAAATTCATCGAAAAATCCTCCTTTGTCGTATATGTCTGTTCAGAACCTCACGAAATCGGGAGGGCTCTGAACAGATCGTTTGTTATTTGTTCTTTGCGTTAAAGCTTGCGCGCTTGCGCAGTGTCGGATCCAGGATCCGCTTGCGGATACGGATGCTTTCCGGTGTGATCTCTAAAAGCTCATCGGTGTCGATGAACTCCAATGCCTGCTCAAGGCTTAAGATCTTCGGAGGAACCAGGGTCAGCGCTTCATCCGCGCTGGAGGAACGGGTATTGGTCAGATGCTTTTTCTTGCAGACATTCAGCTCAATATCCTCCGGCTTTGCGCTCATACCGATGACCATTCCGGAGTATACCTTTTGTCCGGGTCCGATGAACAGCGTACCGCGGTCCTGTGCAGAGAACAGACCGTAGGTCACACTCTCGCCGGTCTCAAAGGCAATGAGAGAACCGGTCTTTCGGTACTGAATATCACCACAGTACTCATCGTAACCGTCAAAGATCGTGTTGATGATACCGTTACCCTTTGTGTCCGTCATGAAATCGTTTCTGTAACCGATCAGTCCGCGGGAAGGGATACGGAACTCTAAGCGGGTGTAACCACCGCTGATGGAACCCATATTTAACAGGGATCCCTTTCGCTGGCTCAGCTTGTCGATGACGACACCGGTGAACTCATCGGGAACATCCACATAGGCCAGTTCCATGGGCTCGGTCTTTTTGCCCTGCTCATTGGTGTGGTAGAGTACCTCTGCCTTGCTGACAGCGAACTCGTAGCCCTCGCGGCGCATGTTCTCGATCAAAACGGACAAATGCAGCTCGCCCCGGCCGGAAACCTTGTAGGTATCCGCGTCCTCGGTCTCCTCCACGCGCAGGGAAACATCCGTGTTCAACTCGCGGAACAGACGATCACGCAGATGTCGGGAGGTGATATATTTTCCTTCCTGTCCGGCAAGCGGAGAGTCGTTTACGATAAAGTTCATGGCCAGTGTCGGTTCGGAGATCTTCTGGAAGGGGATCGCTACCGGGTTTTCCGGAGCACAGATCGTATCACCGATGTGGATGTCCGCAATACCGGAGATGGCTACAATGGAACCGATCCCTGCCTCTGTTACATCTACCTTATTTAAACCGTCAAACTCATACAGCTTGCTGATGCGCACCTTCTTCATTTTATCCGGTTCGTGGTGGTTGACAACTACGGCGTCCTGGTTCACCTTCAGTACACCGTTATCCACTTTGCCGACACCGATCCGACCGACATATTCATTGTAGTCGATGGTGCTGATCAGAACCTGTGTATTGGCATCCGGGTCACCGGTGGGAGCCGGGATATAATCGATGATCGTCTCAAATAACGGAGTCATATCCTTGCGCTCATCGTCAAGGTTTAACATGGCGTATCCGTCTCTTGCAGACGCATATACGAAGGGACAGTCAAGCTGCTCATCGGAAGCGTCCAGATCCATGAACAGCTCCAGTACTTCATCAATGACCTCGTCCGGTCTTGCCTCCGGGCGGTCGATCTTGTTAATGCAGACGATGACCGGCAGATTCAGGTCGAGGGCTTTCATCAGCACGAATTTGGTCTGGGGCATGGCACCCTCAAAGGCATCGACAACAAGTACTACGCCGTTTACCATTTTCAGCACACGCTCTACCTCGCCGCCGAAGTCCGCATGGCCGGGGGTGTCGATGATGTTGATCTTCACATCTTTATAAAAAACCGCAGTATTTTTTGACAGGATCGTGATACCACGCTCGCGCTCGATGTCGTTGGAGTCCATGACGCGCTCCTGCACCTCCTGATTGGCACGGAACACACCGGATTGCTTTAACAGTTCGTCTACGAGTGTTGTTTTACCGTGATCAACGTGAGCAATGATCGCGATGTTACGAATGTCTTCTCTGGTAGTTTGCATAAATATTCTTTTTCCTTCTTTCCTATTAAATACGTTAATTTTTGCCGCCTATTATCATAACACAAAAATTGAATTATGCAAGTGCATATTTGCGAAATTACAAAAAATTTTATATTATCGACAGGAAACTGCGACTTTCGCGTAAAATGGCTGGTATGATTTCTGAAGTTACAAATATAAATAAAAAAGAAACAGCAGAGTAACTAAAGCCGGCAAACGGTTACAATGCAAAAGCGAAAGGAGATTTTCTATGGGAGACAAAGTATTTGAAAACAATCAGGTGGTCATTGCAGGAGAGATCGTCTCAGGATTTACATTCAGTCATGAGGTGTACGGAGAGGGCTTTTATATGGTAGAGGTTGCGGTCAACCGCCTGAGTAATTATGCAGACTACATACCGGTCATGGTGTCAGAGCGCCTGATCGATGTGACAGAGAATTATGAAGGGCAGTATATCTGTGTCGTAGGACAGTTTCGTTCCTACAATCGTCATGAGGAAAAGAAAAACCGTCTGGTGCTTTCGGTATTCGCAAGAGAGCTCGAGTTTACGGATGCACCGGGTGAGGATGTGAAGAGTAATCAGATCTTTTTGGATGGCTATATCTGTAAGGAGCCGATTTACCGGAAAACACCGCTGGGGCGCGAGATCGCGGATCTGCTGATCGCAGTGAACCGCTCATACGGAAAATCCGATTATATCCCGAGCATCTGCTGGGGAAGAAATGCCCGATATGCATCCGGTTTTGAGGTAGGAACCCATGTACAGATCTGGGGACGGATCCAAAGCCGTGAATACGTAAAAAAACTGAATGAATTCGAGACAGAAAAGCGGGTCGCTTATGAGGTTTCTGTCAGCAAGATCGACTGCGTGGAGGCTTGAACACAGGCCGGTGATAGGCGGGAAGGGGCGTAAGGCTTTACTTTTTATAAAAAATATGCTATCCTTGCTTGGATCTCTAGATTTCATATAGATGTTTGGTAACTGTTCAGGATCTGTGAACAGTTGACGACAGGGAGGCAATGAAAATGGATACAGGAATTGTAAGAATATTTTACGGAGAGGGACACGGAAAGTCCACGGCGGCCATGGGGCGTGCGCTGCAGGCAGCCAGCGAGGGCAAGAGCGTGTTCATCATCCATTATCTAAAGGGAAGGATGGAGGAAGAAGCGCAGTTTATGAAGAAGCTGGAACCCGAGATCAAGGTATTCCGGTTTGAAAAAAGCGATGTGTCCTATGAAAATCTGTCACCGGAGGAAAAAAAGGAAGCACAGCTGAACATCAAAAACGGTGTTAATTTTGCAAGAAAGGTGCTTTTGACCGGAGAATGCGATCTGCTGATCCTCGATGAGGCACTGGGGCTGGTGGATGCCGGGCTTCTGCAAAAGGAAGAACTGGAGAACCTTTTGAAATCCCGTTCCGGAGGGATGGATCTGATCCTGACCGGACGAAATATGGATGAATCCATTCGCGCGTATGCGGATGAGATTTATAAAATTAAGTCTGAAAAGTAAAAATTTTTTGAAAAAAAGTGCTCTGTCAACAACAGGGCACTTTACATTTTGTGTTTTTTCGAATATAGTATACTAAGAAAAAAATGTCTGTTCCGTACAAAATAAGGTACCGGGCAGTTACACTAAGTTTACACAGGCAGGAGGAAAATAGAAAGATGGCAATATTCAAAGGTGCCGGCGTGGCAATTGTTACCCCTATGAACGATAATTATGAGGTAAACTACGACAAGCTGGATGAGATGATCCAGTATCAGATAGACAATGGAACAGACTGCATCGTGATCGCAGGAACCACAGGAGAAAGCTCTACCTTAACTATGGAGGAGCACGCAGATGTGATCCGCGCAGCGGTTCAGATGACAAAACACCGCGTACCGGTTGTGGCAGGTACCGGATCAAACTGCACGAAGACAGCGATCCAGCTGACACAGGAGGCTTATGAAGCAGGCGTTGACGGTGCACTCATCGTAACACCTTACTACAACAAAGCAACACAGGCCGGTCTGATCAGCCATTACGGTCAGATCGCACAGGCTACCAAATTGCCGATCATCATGTACAACGTACCGGGACGTACCGGCTGCAATATCATGCCGGAGACGGTTGCAACACTTGTAAAGGAATACGATAATATCGTCGGATTAAAGGAAGCGACCGGTAACGTGGCTCAGGCAGTGACTACATTAGATCTGTGTGACGGCAAGCTGGATATGTATTCCGGCGAGGACGGAATTGTTGTTCCGCTTATGTCTGTGGGAGCAGTTGGTGTCATTTCCGTATGGTCTAACGTTGCACCGAAGGATGTACATGACATGTGCATGTATGCATTAAACGGTGATTATCAGAGTGCTGCCAGGATCCAGTTAAAGGGTCGTGCGCTGGTAGACGCACTGTTTTCAGAGGTCAACCCGATCCCTGTAAAGCGCGCACTGAACGCCATGGGCTTTGAGGTCGGACCGCTCCGTTCGCCGTTAACTGAGATGAGCGAGGCAAATGCTGCAAAGCTGATCCGGATCATGAAGGACTACGGATTAAAGGTAACAGAGTAAGGAGAAAGAGATGACAAACGTGATCATGCATGGCTGCAACGGGCGTATGGGCCAGATGATCGCCGGACTTTGCGAGAAGGATCCGGATATCACCATCGTTGCAGGCGTTGATACTTATACAGAAAAAAAGAATGAATTTCCGGTATTTGCGGCCATCGCTGACTGCGATGTGCAGGCGGATGCCGTGATCGACTTTTCCAATGCAGGGGCTGTTGACGGACTGCTGGACTGGTGCGTGGAGCATCAGGTACCGGTTGTGCTCTGTTCCACAGGCTTATCTGACGCGCAGCTGGAAAAGGTGAAGGAAGCAAGCACAAAGGTTGCAGTGCTCAAATCCGCCAATATGTCTCTTGGCATTAACACGCTGATGGATCTGTTGCAGAAAGCCGTAAAGGTGTTCGCGCCTGCAGGCTTTGATGTGGAGATCGTTGAAAAACATCATAACCAGAAGCTGGATGCCCCCAGCGGAACAGCCATCGCGCTGGCAGATTCCATGAATGAGGCAATGGACAGTCAGTACGAATATGTGTATGACCGCAGTGACCGCAGACAGAAAAGAGATGCGAAGGAGCTTGGCATTTCTGCAGTCCGCGGCGGAACCATTGTGGGCGAGCATGAGGTGATCTTTGCTGGCGAGGACGAGGTGATCGAGTTTAAGCACACGGCATATTCCCGCGCTGTTTTTGGCAAGGGTGCGGTGGAAGCTGCAAAGTTTTTAAAAGGAAAGGGTGCAGGGTATTATACCATGCAGGACGTGATAGCAGAGGCCTAGGGGGCTTCTGCTATTTTAGAAAAGGGGGAAAAGAATGGGAGAAACAGAGATCCGCTATCTGAAAAGTCTGGCAAAGCAGTATCCGACGATCGCTGCCGCCGCCACAGAGATCATCAACTTAAAGGCAATTTTAAGCCTGCCGAAGGGCACGGAGCATTTCATCACGGATGTGCACGGAGAATACGACCAGTTCCAGCATATCATGCGAAACGGCTCCGGCGCGGTGAAGCTGAAGATCGAGCAGGAGTTTGGGACAACCTTCAGCAAGATGGAAAAGAAAAATATAGCGGCGCTGATCTATTATCCGGAGCGGAAGCTGGAGGAAGTGGCACGTCATGAGGACAATATGGAAGACTGGTACCGGGTCACCTTGTACCGGCTCATTCCCATCTGCAAGAATGCGTCCTCCAAATACACCCGTTCCAAGGTGAGAAAAGCGTTGCCGAAGGATTTTTCCTATGTGATCGAGGAGCTTCTGACCGGCCGGCCGGATCAGTCGGATCAGGAGGATTACTATCATGAGATCATCAACTCCGTGATCGAGACGGGACGGGCACCGGAGCTGATCACTGCGCTCTGTAAGCTGATCCGCCGGCTGGTAGTCGACCATCTGCATGTGGTGGGTGATATTTATGACAGAGGTCCGTATCCGCATCTGATCATGGATACGCTCATGAAGTACCATTCTGTGGATATCCAGTGGGGAAATCACGATGTCATGTGGATGGGAGCGGCAGCAGGAAACCAGGCCTGCATTGCAAATGTGCTGCGCATCTCTGCAAAATACGGCAATCTGGACATTTTAGAGGATGGCTACGGCATCAATCTCGTGCCGCTCGCACGCTTTGCGATGACCACGTATCAGGAGGATCCCTGTACGTATTTTAAGGTGGAATATGACGCGGACCAGTATAACGTAAAGGACGCCCAGCTGGATGAAAAGATGCACAAGGCCATCGCCGTGATCCAGTTTAAGCTGGAGGGACAGATCATTGATACCTATCCGGAATTTGACATGCAGGAGCGGAAACTCTTGCACAAAATGGATCTGGAAAACGGAACCGTAGAGGTGGAGGGTGTAACTTATCCGCTCAGAGATACCTTTTTCCCAACCATTGATCCGGAGCATCCCTATGAGCTGACGACAGAGGAGCAGGAGGTGGTGGATCGTCTGACCACAGCCTTTGTCAATTGTGAAAAGCTGCAGAAGCATGTGAGGTTCCTGTTTACAAAGGGAAGCCTGTACAAGGTATTTAACGGAAATCTGCTCTACCATGGCTGTGTGCCGCTCAACGAGGATGGGAGCTTCCAGAAGGTCACACTGTTCGGACATGAGTATGCGGGCAAACAGCTCTATGACGTATTGGAGCATTACGCACGCCTGGGCTATTATTCACTGGATCCGGTGGAGAAAAAACGGGGACAGGATATCTTGTGGTTCATTTGGGAAAATAAGAATTCGCCGGTGTTCGGAAAGGCGAAGATGACAACCTTTGAGCGCTATTTCATTGAGGACTCAAAGACGCATAAGGAACAGAAAAATCCCTACTACCGGCTGGTGGAGCGGGAGGATGTGGTCTGTGCGATCTTAAAGGAGTTCGGACTGGAGGGAGAAGATTCTCATATCATCAATGGACACATTCCCGTGGAGACGACGATCGGAGAGTCGCCGATGAAATGCAACGGAAAGCTGCTCATTATTGACGGCGGATTTTCAAGAGCGTATCGTTCCAAGACAGGGATCGCGGGCTATACGCTGATCTACGATTCCTACGGACTGATCCTGGCGGCTCATGAGCCCTTTGAATCCGTGGAGAGTGCGGTTGTCAACGGAACGGACATCCATTCCCACAATGCGGTGATTTCCTCAACGAGACGACGTCTGACGGTTGCTGACACGGACCGGGGCGCACAGATCAAAGAGGAGATCGAGTCACTGGAGTCATTGCTTCGTGCATACCGCTCCGGACTTCTGGTGGAGCAACTGTAAAAAATATGGCTGTGTGCAGGGCTTTGCACACAGCCTTTTTATGTGTTATTTTAAGATTGACAGATAGTCGAGGGTGCCGGCGGGAACGCCGGTGCCCTTTTCTAATAGTGCGATCAGTCCCCGAAATGTATCTGCGGTCTCTTCTATCGAGGACGGGATCAGTGAATTGTCCAGTTTGACTGCCAGAACGATCAGTACGATCTCTGACAGCGCCGACGGGTAATCAAAATGGATCTCACCGGAGGCAATCCCCTGGGAGATGATATCTGTCAGGGCGGGCTTTAGCTCGGAAACAACGTAGTTCAGATATTTTTGATGAAGAAACGCGAGATCCTGTGCGCTTGTGGATGCTTTGTGCTTTTGGCGTAAAAAAATAGAAGAAGAACTCTGACACGCCTGAAACAGCATCGCCATCCTTGTAAAAGAGGAAATGCCGGTCTGGGTGGCAAGGGCTTTGGCAGTCTGTAACGGCTTCTCATAACTCCGTTTGATCAGCGCGTCCACGATCGCGTCTTTGGAAGAATAGTAATAATAAATACTTCCCTTTCCGATCCCGGCCCTGGCAGCGATATCGCTGACGGATATATGCTGAATGTTCTTTTCCTCCAGCAGCTGCTGGAGGGCATCTAATATGATCTCTGACTTATTTGTTTCCGGCATGATGAAATGCGCCTCTTTCTATCTGTTGTAAAGAATCCATATGGGTAAGTATCTCAGGCATGCAGCCTGCCATAAGCAGAACTAACATGTTGATCTGCATGGGCATATTGTAACACAACCTCTAATTACAAACAAGAAATTTCCAAATTTTCCTACAGTTTTCATAATTGACCGGTGGTCGAAACTAATGCTATAATCACGTTGAATAAGTTCGACTGCTGGTCGAAGAAGGAGGATATAATGACTTACGCAGAGTTTTTTTATGAGATTAAGAACAGATTTATGGGAGCAGATTTAAGTGACATCACAGAGCATCTGGCGTTTCAGTTCAATATTGAGGACGAGGAAGCAGGCGGTATCTTTTACGTTGAGGTAAAGGACGGCGTGCTGGCGGTAGAGCCCTATGAATACTATGACAGGGATGCGATGTTTACCGCAGCTCCGGACACCTTCTTAAAAATTGCAGAGGGAAAGATGGATCCCATCTGGGCATTCACCGTGCAGAAGCTGAAGGTGGAGGGCAATATTGACAAGGCGCTCCGCTTAAAAGACATCATCGAGATCAAGCAGAAGCAGATGAAGAAGGAAAAGAAAGAAAAAGAGAAACAGGAAAAGCTTGAGAAGAAGGAAGAAAAGAAGCGTATAAAATAATAGCTTCGGAATCATGTTTTTTCAGGGAGGACATATGGGATTATTCAAAAAAGGCCTTGCGGCAGCAGGTGCACTGGCAGCAGCAAGTGCGGCAGGAACAGCTTATTTTTACAACCGGACGATGATCCGCCAGAATGCCATCGTGGAGCGCACCATGAAGATGGCGGGAACGGACTGGTCGCAGTATTCGGACATCTTGGCAGAACGCAAAGCGTTTGCATTTGCACAGCCCCACGAGGAAGTTTATGTGACCTCCTATGACGGACTGAAGCTTCACGCTACATACATCCCGGCAATCAAAGAGACCGGAGAGAAAAAGCGCGTAGTCATCTGTTTCCACGGCTACACCAGCAAGTCTCTGGCTGATTTTATCGGATTGACGGATTATTATTTCAAGCGTGGTTTTACCATGCTCCATCCGGATGCCCGTGCACACGGTGAGAGCGAAGGAAAATACATCGGCTTTGGATGTCTGGACCGCAGGGACGCCCTCAAGTGGATCAACTGGGTACCGGAGAAATGTGGTGAGGACGTGGAAATCTATCTGCACGGTATTTCCATGGGAGGCGCCACCGTGCTCATGGCAAGCGGTATGGAGCTGCCGCCCCAGGTGAAGGGAATCATCTCAGACTGTGGTTTTACTTCTCCCAAGGAGGTATTTACTCATGTTTTGAACACGATGTATCATCTGCCGGCATTTCCGATCATCAATGAGGCAGATATCGTGAACCGCAAGCTTGCCGGATACGGAATGGACGAGTGCAATGCAAAGCGCGAGGTGGCAAAAGCAAAGGTGCCGATCCTGTTCATTCACGGCTCAAAGGACACATTTGTACCGTCTTATATGTGCAACGAGCTGTATGACAGCTGTGCATCGAAAAAGCAGATCCTGATCGTGGAGGGTGCAGCCCACGGTGAGAGCTACTTTAAAGAGATGGCGACATATGAAAAAACACTGGATGCGTTCATAGAGGGCTGTGAATAGGGAATGTGAAACACCATGTGTTCACATGACCCCAAAACGTAACGTAAAAAGTTTCTCAAACGCCTATTGATAAGGAAGGCAGAAAGGGGACCGTATGAAAACACATAAGGGATACAAGACATATCCACTCACTGCAGCACAGAAGTTTCACTTCTTTTATCTGGACAGATGTCCGAAAAAAGAGGTCATGAATATCGGTACCAGTCTAACCATCGAGGTGGAGCTGGATGTTGACGAGTTAAGAAGAGCAATCTATAAGGCTTTTGAGCGGAGCGAAGGCATGCGTATCCGTTTTACCTATGATAAAAAGGAAAAACAGTGGTATCAGTACATCGTGGAAAAGGAAGACAGCGAGATCGAGTACGTGGATTTCACCGGAAAGACGATGGAGGAAGCAGAAAAGATCATGACCGGATGGACACAGGTGCCCTTTGAGCGTGAGGACTCTCCCATGAGCCGCATCGTGATCATCAAAACACCGGACGGAAATCAGGGTCTGTATCTGCTGGGGGATCATATGGTTCTGGATGCACAGTCGCTGATCATGTTTATGAAAGATATTATTGAGCTGTATTGTCATGCAAAGTTTGAGGGTGTGGACTATCCGAAGGAGATGCGCTCCTACATCGAGCAGGTGGAGAAGGATCTGGCATACGAGAATAACAGTAAGGCGCAGCAGAGAGACCGGGAGTTTTTCCATAAGCTGATCGATGAGTCAGAACCGATCTTTAACGGTATTGACGGACCGCAGCCGCTGATCGAGGCAAGAAAGAAAAATCCCAATGCAAGAGCAGCCCATTTTATTACACCGTATGTGGACTCAGCGCTTGACATTTTCCATCTGGAGGGCGAACCGACGGCGCGTTTGATGAAGTTCTGCGAGGAGCAGCATATTTCCTTACAGTGTCTGCTCATCATGGGAATACGTACTTACTTCCAGAAGCTGAACGGCAATGATGACGTGTCATTTAACGTGGCATATGCGAGACGTGCGACACTGGCAGAGAAAAAATCCGGCGGTACACGTATCCATTCCTTCCCGTTCCGCACGATCATCCCGGAGGATAAGACCTTCCTGGAGGGAATCCATATGATCCGCGACGGTCAGAATGAGATCTTCCGCCATACAAATTTTGACCCGGTGGAGTACTTTGCTTACCGTGCACAGAAATATCCGGTGGAGCCGGGAGCATCCTATGAACCGATGTCTCTTACTTATCAGCCCATGACTCAGAAGGATCAGGGACTGAATAAGCTGGGTGATATCAAGTACAAGACAAAGTGGTATCCCAACGGTGCCACCTCACAGGCCATGTATCTGACCGTGATGCACCGCCCGGAGGACAACGGACTGGACTTCAATTTTGAGCATCAGAAAGCTGCTGTTTCGAAAGAACAGCTGGAGTATTTTTATTACTATATGTGCAAGATCATGTTCAAGGGTATTGAGAAGCCGTATCTGCCCATCGGCGATATCTTAAAGCTGATCTAAAATATGAACAAGGAGAATACGAAAATGTTTGAAAAATTAGTTGACATCATTGTAAATTATGTGGAAGTAGAAAAAGAGGACATCAAACCGGAGTCACGTTTTATGGAGGATCTGGGTTTTACATCTTTTGATTTTATGAGCATGCTGGGCGAGATCGAGGACGAGCTGGATGTGGAGATCGAGCAGGAGAAGGCTGCAGATATCCGTACCGTCGGAGAGGCAGCAGCATATTTGGAAACCCTGTAATTGTTCAGAACAGATCAAAGTGCCGGCTATCGCTCATAGCGAAAAGGGAATCCACGAAGCAGGGAGATTCCCCAAAGCGTATGTCGACCGTAAGAACATGATTTGATAGGAGGCAGAGTTATGAATGTTGAGAGCAGTACGATCCGTGAGATCATCGTAAAATCCGAGGCGGCTTACGGCTCGCAGGATGCATTTCGCTTCAAGGTAAAACGCGCGGACGAGAGCGGAAAGCGCGCGGTACAGATAGAGAACAAAACTTACACACAGTTAAAAAATGATACGGAATGTTTTTCCGCAGCGCTGGAAGCGCTGGGACAGACAAAAGGCCATACTGCCGTTCTTGGAACGACTTCTTATGAGTGGGTAGTGGCTTACCTGGGAATCGTAAACAGCGGAAGTGTTGCAGTTCCGTTGGATGCACAGCTTCCTTCCGAAGACCTGTGTGAGCTTTTAAATCGTGCAGAAGTGACTACGCTGGTGTTTGACGAGTCAAAGGCAGCAGTTGCACAGGATGCGTTACAGGCATGTCCGGGACTAAAATACGAGATCGCCATGAGTGAAGAAAGTGCAGTTTCAGAGGCGCTTTCCCTTTGGAAGCTGATCGGTGAACAGCAGCCGGGCTACGCCTATGAGCCGCAGCCGGAGGAGCTGGCAACCATCATGTTCACCTCCGGAACCACCGGAAAGAGCAAGGGTGTCATGCTCTCCCATCGCAACCTGGCAGAAAATGCCACCTGTCTGGACATGAAGATCGAGCCGGGCACTGTCATCATGTCGGTACTTCCGATCCATCATGCGTACTGCCTGAGTATGGATATCTTAAAGGGTCTTTCCCTTGGAAGCGTGATCTGTATCAACGATTCACTGATGCGTGTGGCAAAGAACATCAAATTGTTTGAGCCAACCATGATCCTGATGGTTCCCCTCATGATCGAGACGCTGGCAAAGAAGCTGGAGGAGGCTGCATGGATGCCGGCAGGGCTTGTAAAAGCAAAGGTATTTGGAAAACAGTTCCATACCATCTGCAGCGGCGGTGCATACTTAAATCCCGCGTATTATGATACATTTGCAAGATACGGGATCACCATCCTGCAGGGCTACGGAATGACCGAGTGTGCGCCTGTCATCAGCACAAACTTAAGCTGGGATAACCGTAAAGGTTCTGTTGGAAAGCTGATGCCCAACTGTGAGGCAAAGACTGTGGACGAAGAGCTGTGGGTAACGGGTTCCAGCGTGATGCAGGGTTATTACCACATGCCGGAAGAGACCGCGGCTACACTGGAAGATGGTTGGTTAAAGACCGGAGATCTGGGCTATGTGGATGAGGACGGCTACGTATATCTGACCGGAAGAAAGAAAAACCTGATCATCACCCCCAACGGAGAGAACATCTCACCGGAGGAGATTGAAAATAAGATCGGTGAGGCGCGTCTCGTGCAGGAAATTTTAGTGCGTGACAGCGAGGGTGTCATCGAGGCGGAGATCTTCCCGGATTACGAGTACGCTACCAAGAAAAAGATCAAGGATGTGCCTGCGAAGCTTCAGGAGATCATTGACGAATACAATCAGGGAGCGCCTTTGTACAAGCGTGTATTCAAATTAAAAGTTCGAGATGTCGAGTTCGAGAAAAATACAACAAAGAAGATCAAGCGGTTTTAACCGCTTGATCTTTTTTTCTTTTGCCAATACTAGTCTTTTGGCTAGTTTACATTTTGGCTCCGGAAAAGTATAATAAAAAAAATATGCAAAGCCGATGGAGAAGATCATATGAAGAAAATTATGACAACTATACTGATATTTGTGAGTATTATTGTTGCCGGACTCTTTTTGATACGCATGAATAAGCAGGAAACGGATGTTACGAAAACAAAAACAAAAGTTGGATTTATATTAAACGGTAAGATCAATGATCATAGCTGGGGAGAATCCCATTACAACGGAATGGAGATCAGCGCAAGGGAATTGAATCTGGATGTAGTTTATAAAGAGGATATTCCTGAGGACGAGAGATGTGTGGAAACGATAGAAGAACTGATCGCATATGGATGCAAGATCATTATCTGCGATTCTTTTGGCTATGGAGAATGGGAATTGCAGTGTGCGAAAGATCATCCGGATGTTTACTTTTTCCATGCGACAGGCGTCGAAGAATGGGAAAATCTGTCCACTTATTTTGGTCGCATCTATCAGATGCGGTATTTGAGCGGAATCGTTGCGGGATTACAAACAGAAACCAATGAGATCGGATATGTGGCAGCTTTTCCGATCGCAGAGGTAAATCGAGGGATCAATGCGTTTACATTGGGGGTTCGTCGGGTAAATCCGGAAGCAAGCGTTTATGTGGAGTGGAGCAACTCCTGGACGGGCGAGGAAGAGAATGCTGCAGCAACCAGAGAATTGATGGCGGCACATGCGATCGATGTGCTTACTGTGCACTCAGATGCAATGGCTCCTTTAGAAATTGCCGATGAAAACAAAATCTGGACGATTGGCTATAATGTGGACAATAGTGAGAGATTTCCCGATACATTTTTGACAGCTTCGATCTGGAATTGGGAGAAGTTCTATGAGCCGAGAATACTGGAGTGTCTGCAAGGAAAGTTTCAGGGGATTCATTATTGGGAAGGTGTGGAAACCGGTCTTGTGGATCTGGCATCTCTTACAGAGAATGTAAAACCGGGAATTGCAGAAAAGGTGGAAGAAGAAAGAGCACGTCTCATGAGCGGAACTTTTGATGTATTTTACGGTCCCATAATAGATAATGAGGGGAAAGTACGGGTAAAGGAAGGTCAGAGCATGACAGACGATCATATGTTAAATGATTTCTTCTGGTATGTTGAGGGGGTAGTTGTGGATGAAACTGAATAAGAACAAACGCCTGGCATTATTGGCCATGTTTGTAATATTGATCGTAATATTGGCTGCTGTATTGCTGTTTACGGGAAAAACATCTTCAAAAAAAGAGAAGATTGGTTTTATCATGACGGGAAGCATAGGGGAAGAAGGCTGGAACGGCATGCATTATGAGGGTGTATCAGCAGCATGCAGCAACCTGGAAGTGGAGCTATTGGTAAAAGAAAATATTAAGGAATTTAAAGGAGAATGCACTCCTGCGATTGAAGACCTTGTAAAACAGGGATGCAAGATGATCATTTTGTCAAGCTATGGGTATGCAGAGGAAGTGAAGGATACGATCAAAAAGTATCCGGAGGTTTCTTTTTATAACAATTCTTTTGATTATCATGCAGAGAATGTGACCTCATATTTTTCCAGAATGTATCAGGCACGTTATCTGGCAGGAATTGTTGCGGGAATGAAGACCGAGAGCGATCAGATCGGCTATGTGGCAGCCATGCCCACAAGCGAGGTGAACAGGGGGATCAATGCATTTACATTAGGAGTAAGGCGGGTCAATCCTGATGCGGTTGTCACAGTGGCATGGAGCAATGCATGGGATGACGAGGATGAGGAAAGAAAACAGGCAGACCGGCTCATCGAACATGCCGGAGTGGATGTCATTACCTATCATCAGAATCAGGCCTATGTGGTGGAAGAGGCAGAAAAAAAAGAGATCTATTCCATTGGCTACCATCGACGATTGGAGAATTGTTCAGAGAAATATCTTACGGCGGTGGTGGGAGACTGGCAGTTGACTTATGAGGCGATCATCAGACAGTATTTACGGGGAAATTCAGCGGACTATAAGATTTACTGGGTAGGAATCGATGAAAATGCGGTGAAACTGGCCGATTTTTCCGCTGAAGTTTCAGAAGATATAAAAACAGAAGTGAGTAAAGCAACAAATGAGATATTAGCCGGACACGACGTCTTTTCAGGTGAGATCTATGACAAGGAAGGAAACCTTCGCTGCAAAGATAACCAGGCGATTCGCGATGAGGTTTTATTGGAACAGTTTGACTGGTATGTAGAGGGTGTAGAATTTTATGAATAGTAAATGGAACAATGGAAAACGAAGGATAACGGTCGTACTGATCATTGCCACCCTGATCATGATCGGGGTTGGTGTTCTGATGAATTTCAGGCTGAATCGTTTGCTGCAGACCTATACAGAAAAACAGATCACAGAGCAGGCAAGAACACTGGCTGCTCTTTCTGCAGAACAATTTGAATTGGAGATGCATAATCTGGAAAACATAGCACAAAGTATCAAATCAGATGCCAAAGAGATGGAAACGGTTTTAGATATCTGTATTGGCAATCATGAGAATGCGGCAATGGGAATTCTTTGTCTGGACGGAACGGCTTTCGTAGGAAAGACCTTGAATTTTACAGATTTTCCGGGAATTCAAAAAGCATTTCGCGGTCATACGGCAGTGTGCTACAAAAGCGGACAGGGAGTTCTCTTTACAACACCTGTTTACGATGAAGAAAATGTGGAATATGTTTTATATAAGCTGTATGATGAGAGCATTTTACTTAGTAAGTTCGGTATCGACTGTTATCAAGGGCAAGGAAACGTATTGATCGTGGATCAGGGCGGACAGGTGATCATTCCTTTTCCCGATGCCCATCTTTCTTCGACGGAGTTTCTGGATCGGGATGTTGTGAAAACAGGTCTGTCGGAGTTGGCAGAAAAAATGAATGTTGATACGGCGGCAGCCACTTATTACAAGGATGATGAAGGCGGACATTTTCTGTTCGTATCAGAGGTAGGTCAGCTGGGGATGTATTTGACGGGTACGGTATCGGAGACGACTGCAGCCGATGGAATCTCTACGATCACAGCATTGGTACTATGGGTGTTTGGATTATTGATACTGATGTTTGCAGTCGGTATGGTGTATCTGCTCAGCACGGAGGAAAAAGTAAGAGAAAGTGATGAACTGAGGGCAGCGAAAACCCTGGCAGAGCAGGCAAACCATGCCAAAAGTGATTTCCTTGCAAACATGTCACACGAAATTCGTACACCCATCAATGCGATCATGGGTATGAATGAGATGGTATTGCGGGAATGCAATGATGAAAATATCAGAGAATATGCTGCAAATATTGAAAGCGCCAGCAGAACGCTGTTATCGCTGATCAATGACATCCTGGACTTTTCAAAAATCGAAGCGGGTAAGATGGAAATAGTTCCGGCATCCTATGACACGGCTGTTTTCTTTCATGATGTGGTAAATATGATCAGTGTGAAGGCGACACAGAAGCAGCTTGATTTTCAGGTACAGATTGATTCTGATCTGCCTTGTGTCCTTTATGGCGATGAAGTTCGCAACAGACAGATCATTGTAAACATTTTGAATAATGCTGTGAAGTACACGAAACAGGGCGTGGTAAAGCTTACTGTAGAAGGAATCAGAGAAGATCAGGCGTTTACTCTGAAAATGCAGGTGGCGGACAGTGGAATCGGAATCAAACAGGAGGATATGGATAAGCTGTTTGGCGGTTTTCAGCGATTGGATCTGGAGCAGAACCGCAGCATAGAAGGGACTGGACTGGGGCTGGCGATCACGCGTAATTTGATAGAGCGAATGAATGGTCGTATTGAGGTTTCCAGTGAATACGGAAAGGGTTCTGTGTTTACGGTATATCTCTCACAGGAAATCATCAATGACAGTCCGATGGGAGATTTCAGACAGAGATTTGAAGCTGTTGCAAAACAGGAAGATGAATACAGGGAAAGCTTTGTGGCTCCGGAAGCGAAGGTGCTGGTGGTCGATGATAATGGAATGAATCTGGCAGTTGTGAAAGCGCTATTAAAAAAGACGGACATTCAGGTTACAACATGTATGAGTGGTATGGAGTGTCTGGAATTGGTAAAAGATATATATTTTGACGTGATCCTGCTGGATCATATGATGCCGGAAATGGACGGTATCCAAACGCTTGCCCAAATAAAGCAATCTGATAATCAATGTACGTCTGTCCCTGTCATTGCATTGACCGCCAATGCCATTGTGGGTGTTAAAGAACAATACATCAATGCCGGTTTTTCAGATTATTTATCCAAACCCATTGAAGGAATGGAACTTGAAAAAATGCTGATGAAATATCTTCCGCAGGACAAAATAAGCCTATCAGAGTCAAGCGACGTAAATAAAGAAAATCATATTCAGATAGATGTCCATAAGGAATCTCAGGAAGAAATCCAGATGCAAGCTCAGATGCAAAGTGAGAAAAAAGAGCAAGTTGTCGTGCAGGATTTACAGCCATATATAAATACAGAATTGGGATTACAGTATTGTATGAATAGCATGGAGTTTTACAAAGAAATGCTTGAAATGTACTGCGACGAATATGAGGATCGTGCTGCAAAATTGACAGAAGCACTGAAAGCGGAAGATTGGGATATTTACACGGTTACTGTTCACGCCTTGAAATCTACTTCGTTGAATATCGGAGGAGAACAAATATCGAAAGCTGCCAAAGAACTGGAAGCTGCTGGAAAAGCACTGCGGGCGTCCGAACAGATGAATGAGAGTAGGACATTTATCATGGAACATCATGATATCGCGATGCAGCTGTATGGCGCCACAGTCGAGGAAGCAAAGAAGATCTCTAGGGAATAACGGATGATGCGGGTTGTAGATCAAGCGGTTTTAGACCGCTTGATCTTTTTTCTTGACTCTCCCCTAAGGGTAACGGCATGTACGTACCTCGGATTCTTTGACGAGATACGGAAGGTGTTTGCGGCTGCCACCGGAGCGGATGCAGGACTGTTTTCTTTCAACAGCAAGGGTGCATGTCCGGTCTGCAAGGGCAGAGGAGCAATCACGACGGAACTGGTGTTTATGGATCCCGTCACGACTGTATGCGAGTGCTGCGGCGGAAGCCGTTACAGTGAGGATGCTCTGTCGCATTTGTATAAAGGAAAGAGTATCGTAGATGTGCTGAATATGAGTGTCGAGGACGCTCTGGAGTTTTTCGTGGAAAACACGAAGATCCGAAGGCATCTGGAGGCACTGATGGAGACCGGTCTTCCGTACCTGTCGTTGGGACAACCGCTTTCGACCTTATCCGGCGGCGAGCGTCAGCGTGTGAAGCTGGCAGACTATATCATCGATATCGGCCCGGACGGTGGCACTTCCGGCGGAGAGGTCGTCTTTACCGGAACGCCACAGGAGATGATCGACCACGCAGATACGAATTGTTTTGAATACATCTCTAAGCTTTTGCTGGGAGGTGTATTTTTTTGCTCTGTAATTTCATTGTGACAATAGTTTGTAGTGCACACTTTTGAGAATAACGTACTTGCAAAACGATTTTTCTTACATCATCACGAAAAATGAAACTCAAAAAGAAGATATATGAAGTAAAATATAATAAAATTACTGCTATATATGGGTATTAAAAGAAAAGTGTGAAAGGAAGAGACTATGAAGTATTATTGTAATCCGATCAATGTTCCGTACCGTTATCAGTTCAATATGGATCCGCGTTCGCATGGCAAACTGCAGATTGACAGGGAGGCTGCTGATCCCTCTATGATTTTCTTTCAGGGAAAATATTACATTTTTGCATCCATGAATTTAAGCGTATGGGTATCCGAGGATATGGTGAACTGGGAAGCATACAGGCTGCCGGATGATCTGCCGTTGTATGATTACGCGCCGGATGCGAGAGTCTGCGGGGATTACGTATACTTTTGCGCTTCTAAGAAAGGCGAGATCTGTAATTACTATAGAACCAAAGACATCATCAACGGACCCTACGAAGAGATCCCCGGAACCTTTGATTTCTGGGATCCGAACCTGTTCTTTGATGAGGACGGAAGGGTCTACTTTTACTGGGGCTGCTCCAATGTGACCCCGGTGTGGGGCGTGGAACTGGAGCCTTCCACGATGCAGCCCAAAACAGAGCGGATCGAGCTTCTGTCTGGAGATGGCTATGAGCGGGGCTATGAGAGAATGGGTGTAGATAACTGTGAGTTTCCCCGTGACGAAGAGGTAGTTGAGCAGATGTTTCAGGCATTTGTGAAACAGAGTGGTGTGCCGGTGGAACAATTGCCGTCACAGTATGTTCCGCAGATCAGAGGTATGTTTACCAGAAGACCGTTTATTGAGGGTCCATGGATGGACAAATATGAGGGAAAATATTACTTACAGTATGCCTGCCCCGGTGCAGAGTACAATGTATACGCAGATGGTGTGTATGTGTCAGATTCCCCGTTGGGTTCATTTACGTTGGCAAAGAATAATCCCTATTCCTATCACCCGGGCGGCTATATGCCGGGAGCGGGGCATGGTTCTACCATGTGGGATAAGGAGGAAAATCTCTGGCATACTTCAACGATGCGGATCAGCGTCAACCATCAGTTTGAGCGCCGTGTAGGAATCTGGCCGGCTGGATTTGATAAGGACGGCGAATTGTTCTGCAACCAGAATTACGGTGACTGGCCAATTGTTGTTGATGAAGGTAAAAATGATCCGTGGAGAGAACCGCAGTGGTATCTGTTAAGTTACGCGAAGTATACCGATTGTTCTTCCTGTGTGGAAGGAAAGGGATCGGATCAGGCGGTAGATGAAGATTCCAAGACCTGGTGGAGAGCTGACAGTACAGAGAGCGGACAGTGGCTGGAGGTCAATCTGGGGAAGATAATGGATGTCAGAGCCATTCAGATCAATTTTGCAGATGATGAACTGCCGATCGCTTCTCCTGGAAAGATACAGGGAACTGCTACACAGCCGAGATATATTGAAGAACGGGATTTACGCACGAGATGGAAGCTGGAAGGCTCAATAAACGGAAAAGACTATTTTGTGATTGAGGATAAGTCATCGGTCACAACTGATCTGCCCCATGATTTTATTGTAAGGGAAGAAGGATTCGTGGTGCGGTTTGTCCGTCTGACTATCGTGGAGATACCGTATGATGTCACACCGTGCATTTCAGGGCTTCGGGTGTTCGGCATCGGTGTCGGCGAAAAGCCGCGCGTACCGGGATTTGAAGTGCGCAGAAGTGAGGACAGGCTGGATCTTTTGGTAACGATCGAGGGAACAGAGGATGCCGTTGGCTACAATATTCTTTGGGGTCATGAAGAGGACAAGCTTTATCACAGCTATCAGATCTATCGGGCTTTTGATGATGTCAGGGAACACCGCCCTGCGACGATGGAAAAACGGATCGGGGCACTGGTGAAATCCCAGGACTATTATGTGCGTGTGGATGCGTATAACGAAAGCGGTATCACAAAAGGCGTGATAAAGAAGCTGTAAACCATGCAAACGCCAGATGCATTTGACAGAAATGATCGTCTGAAAATGCAGCCTAGACATACAGTTTATGAAGAAGGGAAAAATCATATGCGAGCAATCAACTTAAAAACAGAACATCTGAATGATCCGATTGGAATAGACATAGAAAGACCATATCTGTCCTGGAACTGCAGCGGCGGCAAAAAACAGACTGCCTATGAAATAGAAGCGGCTTCTGACGGGGAAGTCATCTGGAACAGCGGAAAAGTGATTTCTGATAAAATGAGTGAAATTCTGGGAGTTTCTGCGGCGAGTAAACAGCACATTTCCTGGCGGGTGCGCTTGTGGGATGAAAATGGTACAGAGGGCGAATGGAGTGAGCCTGCATATTTTGAGATGGGAATTCTTGACAAAGCGCAGTTTGTGGCAAAATGGATTAACCCGGAGCTTACCTGTGATCCACAGCTGCACAAGCCTGCGAGTTATCTTAAGACTTCTTTTTTCTTAGAAACGTTGCATCGTAATGGCGAAGATACAGAACAGCTACAGAAGGGAACTGCCAGACTGTATATCACCTGTCACGGATTGTATGAGGCGTACATCAATGGAAGCCGGGTCGGCAGCTTTGTGCTTGCACCGGGCACTTACACTTATGACAAAAAACTGGCGTACCAGACCTATGATGTGACAGAATTGGTCAAAGAAGGAGAAAATGAAGTACAGGTCATCTTGGGAGACGGCTGGTATCGCAGCTGTTCCGGCGTGGATGGCGACAGAAACCTGTATGGAGAAGACATCGCGTTGTACTTCCAGTTAGAGGTAGACGGTAAGGTGGTCTGCATCTCGGATGAAAACTGGCTGGCTTCCCAATCAGGACCAATCCGCGAGAACGACATGCAGCAGGGGGAAGTCATTGATGCAGGGGTTGAGGAGATTACTGATTATCATGAAGTAAAAATAGAGGATTTTGGGACAGACAATTTTGCCTGCGCCAACTGCGTCCCGATCGCAGAGATGGAGCGTTTTGCAGGGAAGATCATTCAGACACCAAACGGGGAGACGGTCATAGACTATGGACAGAATCTTGCCGGTTATGTAGAGTTTACGCTTCATGCGCATGCGGGAGACAGGATCATTTTAACCCACGGAGAATCGCTGGATGAAAACGGCAATTTTACCGCAGAGAACTTTCAGGACAGAAAGCGCCATAAAGAGGGCGGAACCATGCAGAAGGTGATCTATACCTGTAAAGAGGGTGAGAATCACTACAAGTCAAAGTTTACGATCTGGGGTTTCCGCTACGCGAAGGTAGAGACAGAGATCGACCTGTCTGATGCGAAGTTTACCTCCATAGCGGTATATTCAAAGATGGATCAGCTGGGAACCTTTGAGTGTTCCAATGCGGATGTCAATCAGCTGGTAAAGAACAGTATCTGGAGCCAGAAATCAAACTTTTGTGATGTGCCCACCGACTGCCCCACCAGAGAACGCGCGGCGTGGACCGGCGATATGGGCGTCTTTGCGGAGACGGGTATCTTTCTGGAGGATTGCTATCCGGTAATCCGCAAGTGGCTGGGAGAATGCCGGCTCAATCAGCATGAAGACGGAAAGGTTGCAAACATCGCACCAAAAAATAATCATCCAAGCTTTTTCTCGGGACTTTTGGCGGGTTCTGTCGGCTGGGGAGATGCGTGCATGATTGTACCATACATACTTTATCAGAGATATGGAGACAAGCGGATTCTGGAAGAAAACTATGAGATGATGCAGAAGTGGTATCATTTTCTGGAAGATCGGGCAAAGAAGAAGCCGGTCAATCCGGTGAAACGGCTGAAACGAAATCCCTACCGGAGATATACGATAGAGACAGGTATCGACTACGGCGAATGGTGTGAGCCGGATGTGGAGAGTACGAACGCCATGCGCACGCCTCAGGGAAAGGTGGCAACGGCGTATTTTGCACAGTCCGGGAAGCTTTTGGCAGAGATCGCTGCCATCTTAGGGAAAGAGGAAGATGCTGAAAACTATCGTAAGACTGCCGCTCAGGCAAAAAAAGCATTCCGCCATATCGCGACGGAGGATGGAAAGATCATATCAGACCGGCAGGCGGAATATGTGCGCGCCATTGCTTTTGACCTTCTCTCAGAAGATGAAAAAAAGCAGGCAGCAGCAGATCTGAATGAACTGGTTATAAAGAACGGCTATCACCTGAATACCGGATTTTTATCCACGCCGATGCTTTGTCCGGTACTGGCGCAGTTCGGTTATGTGGAGACAGCCTATCAACTGCTGCTGCAGGATACGATGCCAGGCTGGCTCTATGCAGTAAAGAAGGGAGCTACCACCATCTGGGAAAACTGGGATGGTATCAATGAAAAAGGAGAGGTAAAAGCTTCTCTGAACCATTATTCTTACGGTGCGGTGACAGGCTGGCTGTTCTCCGGTGTCTGCGGTATTCAGCTGCGAGATGGGAAACTTACTATTAAGCCGACGCCACACAAATTACTGCAATATGCCAAGGCAACGTATCAGTCACCGGTCGGAGAAATTGTGAGTGGCTGGAGGTACGAAGGTGATCAGATTGTTTATGAAATAGAAATACCTTCCAATGTGGAGGCAGAAGTTATACTGCCGGATGGAAGGAGAGAAGTGTTGACAGCAGGCAGCTACCGTTTGTAAACGGTAGCTGTTTTTGGGAACGATGAAGGAGCGTGTGCTTATGAAAAACGAAGCTTTATTTAGGGATAAACCGGTGTGGAGTGCTATTTTCTCTTTGGCGATACCGGCCTGTATTACCATATTGATCATGACCATCTACAATATGGCGGATATGTTTTTTATCGGAATGCTGGGAGATACCGCACAGGTGGCGGCGGTTTCTATTGTAAGCCCGATGTTTTCTCTGGTGATGGCTGCCGCTACGATGCTTGGAGTAGGTGGATGCTCGGTGATCGCAAGTGCGATTGGTGCAGGGAAAACGGAAGAAGCCAAGACCTTTTCAAGCTTATGTTGTATGTCAGCTGTTCTGTTTGGAATCCTTTGTGCGACCGTGATGCTGTCAGCGACCATTGTTTCAGTGCTGAGGCAGGGCGGAATTTTGATTCCAAGCCTGTATCTGATGGAGCGACTGATGGGCTTTATAGGAATCGCGGCTGCCCACGCCTTTGCAGATGTATTATCTACGGTGCTTGCGGTCGCTGTATGTTTATGGCAGTATCGGGTTATGAAAAAGAAAATCTTAGCAATGAATAGTAAATTGTAGATAAGATGAGGATTGTTTCATATAAAAAAACTGGTATAATAACCTCTAAAAGTACTCGAAATTATTTCATATAAAAGAGCATGAATGGATAGGGACAATGAAGCAGCCATTGACTCCTAAAAGTGTATATGTATTAATAAAGATAAGGACGGAAACGAAAATGCTAGAAACCCCAAAAAATAAATTGCAAATCCGAAACAGTACAGTAGATTTTCTTGTGTTTACGAAAGATGCCCATGAGGACGGGATTGAAGTACGGGTACAGGATAATGATGTATGGCTGACGCAAAAAGCGATTGGACAGATTTTTGATGTGGATAGAAGCGTTGTTACAAAACACTTAAAAAATATCTTTGAAAGTGGAGAATTATCCGAAGATTCAACTTGTGCAAATTTTGCACAAGTTGCGGACAACGGAAGAACCTACCAGTATAAATTCTATTCTTTGTCTGCCATTATTGCTGTCGGTTATCGTATCAACTCCGGCAGAGCAGCGCAATTCCGGCAGTGGGCGACCAGAGTGTTGGACACCTTTGCCAAGCAGGGATATTGCATTATGCCGTTCATGGCAGTACCGCGGCGGAGATCATCGTAGCAAGAGCAGACCACACAAAAGAACATATGGGATTAACATCCTGGCGAAATGCTCCCGATGGAAAGATTGTGAAAGCAGATGTATCTATCGCAAAAAATTACTTATCAATCGATGAAATGCAGGAATTGAATGAGATTGTCACGATGTATCTGGATTATGCTACAAGACAGGCAAGGCGGCATATCCCTATGACGATGGCGGATTGGGCTTCCAAACTGGATGCATTCCTGCAATTCAACGATGCCGAAATTCTGCAAAACAAAGGCATGGTCACAGCAGCGATTGCAAAAGCTTTTGCGGAAAGTGAATTTGAACAATACCGTGTCATCCAAGATCGCCTGTATCAAAGTGACTTTGATCGCCTTTTGGCAAGTGCAGAAGAAAGCAACTAAATAAAAGATAAGGTCCGTTATCAGTAATAAAACCGATAACGGTAAAAAAATCACGGCATAAATGATTGAAGACCGTTCTCGGCGAGTTTCCGGGACGGTCTCTTTTGGTAGAAGTAAATGATTGAAATTCAATGAGGGAATAAACATTTTCGGAGATGCTCCGGAGCAGGCGTTGGCTTTCTTTGCAAAGGATTGTCCCGCAGGACGTATGGGAAATCCGGAGGAATGTGCTTATCTGGCATTGTTCCTTGCGAGCGATATGGCACGCTATATCACAGGAGCAGCCATTCCGGTGGATGGCGCATTAGCGGCAGGACACCAGAATGTATCTACATGGAAGCGTCCGGAGATTATAGAGTTTGAATAGTAGCCACAAGTCTGGGAAGCCTTATAAACAGGGCGTTCCCGGACTTTTCTTTTTGCTCTGCTACTATTTTGCTACTAACTGCAACTACTCTATTTCACATCGTTTTGTTTTTTAGATAGCTTTTCTTTGAGGCATCGGGATTACTTTTCCTGATGCTGTTTCTTTTGGCATAGGACCATATGGAAGTCCTGCATTGGCATATGCTGTATCCGAAGTAACTGAACCACTTGCCATGTTACCATCATAGGAAATTCCCATAGTTTCAAGCAGCGGATTTCCCATTGGAGGCTCCGGTGTTGGTGTAACACCAACTGTAGCGGCAAGCTGTTCCAGATTGCTGACAAGCTCCTGCTGTTTGTGTGGAAACAGATGGGAGTAAGTATTCAGTGTTGTGGATACTTTTTCATGTCCGAGTCTGTCAGCGAGGATAAGTGCATCACACCCCTGATTGATCAGTAAACTGGCGTGCGAGTGGCGGATATCATGGATACGGATTCTCTTTACGCCGGTTTTCTTACAGCCTCGTTCCATCTCGTGGGAGAGAAAAGATTTTGTGATGGGAAAGAGCCTCTCGTTCGGAGCAAGCATATAGCGGGAGTCCATATACTCCTGCAGTTCCTTACACAGGAAATCTGGAATTGGAACTTTCCGCTTACTCTTTCTTGTCTTTGGAGTAGTAATGATGTCCTCTCCGTGAAGACGCTGATAGGTTTTATTGATATCAATCTGTTTTGCGATAAGGTTGATATCAGCTGCAGTCAGTGCCAAAAGTTCTCCTTCACGCATGCCGGTCCAATACAGTACCTGAAAGCAGATATAGGATAGAGGTTTGTCTTTGATACCTTCACGAAAAGCAATATACTCATCGTAAGTCCAGTAATCCATTTCCTCTGCTTTTGCTTGCCCGATGCTTCCAGCCTGACCACAGGGATTCGTGTTTAAATCGTAGAAACGTTTTGCGTAGTTAATCATGCAGGTGAGCTGATTGTTGATGGTTTTCAGATACGTTTTTGAATATCCTTTTGTGGAATTCATCAACTGATTCTGCCATCTTCTCACATCGGAAGCCTTGATTTCATTGATAGGCTTCTTGCCAAAGAAAGGTAGGATGTGAGTCTCACAAATATGCTTCTTGGTCAGGATGGTTGACTTCTTCAGGCGGGCGGTCATATCCTCCATATAAAGTTCGTAGAGATTCTGGAAAGTCATATCCGGGTTGGCAGACTGCTTCTCGAGAAAATCCCTTTCATAAGCCAGAGCTTCCTTTTTGGTGGCGAAGCCTCGTTTCCACTTCTGTCGGTTGTTGCCCTGCCAGTCCGTATAGTAGAACTTGCAGAACCATTTACCAGTCTTGTTATCTTTGTAAGCTGGCATAAACATCATCTCCTTTGTGAATTGTAAGTATCTTTAGAATTGTCCGAAAATCTTGCATCGGATATTGTTCTAAAGCAGAACCGCATGATTGCGGTATGTATCGCACCAACTTGAAAAATCAAATTATGGGTGCATGTTTCCAAAGGCTATGATATAATCTACATTTTTGCAAATATTATTGAGGATTTTAGTTATCCTCTTCTTTGGTAGAAACAATTTGAATGGTTGAATAATCGGGTTTCTTTTTTGCTCCCTTGCTCTTTTTTGCTTTTTCTCTCTGTGAACTGAAATCAGAGAAGAAGCTGTCGGAGTAATATTCCAAAGTTTCTCTTTTCCAAGTATCAAACTGTTCCTGACTTATGGAGCCGCTTTGTAAAGCGGCAAGTTTATTCATCCAGTTTTCCATAAAGAGACAGAAGTCTGCATTATAGGTCCCGCTTCCTTTGCCGTCAACCATGATGGCTGAAGTCCACTCAGGATTTTCAGGCGGTTTGGTGCAGGAGAGCTGGAATGCAATATCTTTGATTTCCGTTATAGTAAATAAAGCATTGATAACGTCTGACAGGTTATGGAAGCGATAAGATGGAAAATCCTCTTCTGAGGATACAATACCAATCTTATCAGACTTTGCTTCCAGAAGCTCCTGCCACGGAATATCCAGTTCATCAGCCACCTGTTTGATTAAATCAATCTTCATGGTGATTTCACCGGATTCGTATTTTTGAATGGTACGCTCCGACTTATCAAGTCTTTGGGCAAATTCTTTCTGCGTTATCTTTAACTGTCTGCGGCGTTTCTTAATTGCATTACCGATTTCCTCTGCGGTATACATGGCAAAACGCTGGTCATCTGATAAAGCCATATCATCACCTTCCTTATATTACTTGTTACTGTTCAGCTGTTTTGATTCGTATTTTGCGTAAAAAATAGAAATCTGTATCAAAAAGCAACTGATTTATGACGTTACAAATACTATAACACGAATGGATACGAATTGCAAGTGCGTATTTTTATAAAAATCTATTGACAGTTTTCGAAGGATATATCATCATAAAACACGAATTAAAAATACGGATTAAAACTTGCATGGTTTATTAAAAGGCCTTAAATCCGTATCTACAATGCAAATTTAATGGAAGGGAGGAGACGTATGATAACTACAAAGGAAGCATTTATTGATGCAAAGGAAGTCAGTCAGATTCTAGGAGTGGGTATGACAAAGGCATACGCAGTTATTAAGGCATACAATGCTGAACTGGATGCTAGAGGGTTCTACACCATGCGTGGGAAATGCCCCCGTAAATACTTTGAGCAGAAGATTTACGGATATGCAGATTACTACAATCCGGATGATGACCTGACGCGAAAAGCCGGATTGGTGGCTGAGGAGTGCAGCTATCAGGCAAAAGAAAAAGTCCAATCCGATTAGGAAAGGACTTAATTGCAAAGCCAAAGCTTCGCTATGTATCTCGCAAATACATTATAGCCAAAGCATTTGGCTGCTGCAATCAAAAGATACCTGAAGCGTATGAACCGTAGAAACCGGAAAGGAGGCAGTATGGCACGTGGTGACAGTGTGACAATCAGCTTCCGTCTGAACCTGAACAGGGAAGAGGATATGGAAATCTGGAGTTTTTTGACCGGAGATGCCATAGAACCCTGTTTTGGAGATAAGAGCAAGTTTATAAAAAGTGCGTTGATAAGGGTGGTTCAGGGCATAAAGCAGGATGACAGTGAGAAGCGCCTTGTTTGTGAGTTGAATGCCCAGAGAGAGGCAATCCAGAATGCAATGTCTGGAGAAGCAGACCGGATTATTAATGCAGTGAAGCTGATTGTCGAGGAGCAAGTGAAAGGTCTGGCTGTAATGCAAACTGATAATCTGATATCACATGAGATATCGCAGACAACACTGGGAGAAAGTGGAGAAACTTCCAAAGTTTCTGAAGAATCTTTGGAGATATTGGATGATGATATTGCGGATTATGCGATGTCGTTTTTGACGTAACTGTAGCAAGTAGGTCATAAGAAGTTAATACACCTGGTATTACAAAGGTTATAAAAAGTAATACCGGGCGTAATACGGATTATTTTATGGTAATACCGGTTGTAAGACAGGAAGATGCAGGTAGTACACAGGGTATTACAGATAATTGCCCCGAATGGGGCATATATGTAGAGGGTCTTAGGGGGATTTTGCTCCCCCTAACCAGGTTCTGTAAAACGCACTGCGTTTTACGTATCTGGCAAATTCTCTCTACACAAGTTTTGGAACAGGGAAGCCTAAAGGAAACTTCCAATGACGGAAAAAAAAGAAACGAAAGAAGGGATTGCTTATAGGACGAAGAGGACAATTGATAGAACCAAGGAAGAATTTTACCATCCGCTTGTCGGATGAGGAACGGGAGCAGGCAGAGTATGATGCCAAAGCCAACAACATGAAATTATCGGATTATGTAAGGTATCTGATTACTCATGGTGGAAGAGTAGATACAACGCTTGCTTACGACAGACGGAATCTAATTAGTCAGATTTCCGGTCTTTGCAACAATTACAACCAGATGACAAGAACTGCTAACGGGTGTGGCTATGTCTTTGACAGCACCATGCGGACGGGAAATCATCTGCTTGAACAGATAAAGGATTTATTGCAGGAGGTGGTGAACAGGTGGCAATAACCAAGATGATGCATATGAAGGCAAGCAGCAAGGCTCGAATAGACATTCATCTGGAGCATTCCATCAACTATATTTTACAACCGAAAAAGCTTGGGGAGGCAAATCTGGCAGGCGGTATCAACTGCCTGCCGGAGATGGCTTACCGGCAGATGAAGGCGACGAAGCAGATGTTTGGCAAAACCGGCGGAAGGCAGGGATATCATTTTGTAATATCCCTAAAACCGGGTGAAGGTACACCGGAGATTATGTATGATATTGCAATTAGGTTTGCCGAGGAGGCATTTGCAGGAGAATATGAGGCGGTGGTGGCTGTCCATACAGACAGGGAACATCTTCATGCACACATCATAATAAACAGTGTGAATATGGTAACCGGATACAAGTTTCAGTGCCGGGATGGTGACTGGAAATATAAATTTCAGCCCATTACCAATAAACTTTGTGAAGAATACGAATTGCATATCACTCCGGCTGAATACAGCAAGGAACCCCAAAATATGGCAAGACCACAGTGGGAGCGTGAGCAGGCATTTTCCGAATGGATCAAGCAGGATGCCTTGTTTTGTGCCATCAGTGCAGAAAATATGGAGCATTTTATTTTCCTTCTGGAGAAGCTGGGATTTGAAGTAAAACAGGGTAAGCATATTGCTGTGAAGGTTCCGGGGATGAAGCGGTTTAAAAGACTGGATACCATTTCGGAGGATTTGAGCAGGGAGAGTCTGGAAGCAATGTTTCGATATGGGGACGCAAGTCTTGTATCTCCTGTAAATCGAACTGTTTCATTACTGCCGGTAAGAAAAGCTGTTCTTACACCGTACCAGAGAAAGTGCTATGCAAGGATGTATCGTTTGCGGCTGGCTGAGAAAAAGAGGTTTACTTATAAATCTGCTTATCTGTATGAACAGATACGGAAAATGCATGAGCTTCAGGAAGAGTATCTGGTGGTGGTCAAGTATGATGTGAAGTCATATGGAGATTTGTTCCGCCTGAAGCTGCGATTACAACAGGTGGATGAGGAACTGTGCAAAGCATAGAAGGAAATGTACAGGGACAGGGCTTTACAGAAAAGGTATTGCAAGACTGCACAAGATTTGGATTTCTTTGAAGTAGCTGAGGATGATTATCGGGAACGTTTGGAGCAGATGAAGCTTTAAAAGAAAGATAATCGAAAGAAGCTGAAAGCGGTGGAGCGGTGCCTTGAGAGGGATGGAAGTCTGGCAGAGGCTGAATTGGAAATGCGGATACCTGTTGGAGATATGGAGGATATGGCGGATGTTGAGAAAGACGAAGTGCCAGAGAATCCATATCGGGTGCAGGAGGATGTGGTGGTTGCGGAAGCAATCACAGAAGCAGTTACAGAATCTGTTGAGGATGATGAAATCGTGTCAGAGGTTGGAGTGGCTGAAGAGACTGTTGTTACAGGCGTCGAAGCAGTGGCAAACGCTGTTATTACAGATATTGAAAGCACTGTAGAAACGGAAATTGATGTCATGGCTGTGAATGTTGAATCTGGCTTGCAGAATGATGATATTCGGGAGTATGGTGAAACGGTGAGATTACCATCTGATAAGTCTGATTATATGAGAATGAGCGTAGATGAAAAAGTCCGTTGTTATCCGTTTGATGACAAGGGAACAGATGCAGCATTTGAAATGGTTAGGACTTATTTTGAAAAGATTGGTATGGACACAAGTTTTGATTCTGTTTATGAGGAGACTAAACTTTTGACAGATTATTATGAGAAACAGAAGGAAGAAGAATTTATCCAAGAGAAAATAGAGCAGATAATAGGAGCAATGAAACTTCTGGGGCTGGATGCGGGTAATCTTGTAGATTGTTCAGCAGATGTATTATCTGAAGTGTTCGGGTTCGGAGATATGGAGTATTTTGCTGGGATCAAACTGTTTAACAAGGTAATCGACAGACTGGGAGTTGATATGGATCAGCTGAAGCGGTATGAAGTGTATGACCGGATTTATGAGGAAGGGATGCGAGAGAATAAGGTCGAGCGAGATAGGAATAGTCGATAAGGTTAAGAATTTGGGTGCTATGGTAGATGCAATAGCACCCGAATTATTCTGTGGAAAAATTCGGTGGAATAGCTATTCTTGATATGGTTGCTTGAGAAACAATCGCAAGAAAATGCGAAAGTATATTGAAAAAAAGATATATGTTGTGGTATTCTAGGAGAGGTGGAGCTTATTACGAAGTGTATAGTTAAAGGAATATATGTGAAAAGCATTTTTAGACGAAAATGTTTTTCTCTAAAGTGTAGGAGAGGTACATTATGTTAGATTCAGTAAGTAATGAAATTAACAATTATAAAAGATTTGAAGAGTGTATAGTTAAAATATTTGAAGAAGCCGAGTATGATACAGTTTCAAATGTGGTATTAGAACAACATAAAGGGGATATTGATATTGTCGCTAAAAAAAATGAAAAGAGGTACTGTGTTGAGGTTAAATATGCTCAGATTACAGAAAAAGCAATACATCAAGTTTGTACAAAAGCTGAAGAAAATGATATGTATCCTATATTAGTAACAGCACAAATTATTGATAAAAAGAGAAGAGATTATTATCAAGACAGATATTCCGATTTAGTGCTGATAGATATCTCAAATTTGTTATATGCTGTACGAGAAAACCCCAAATTGCGTAATGAACTAATATCAACATTAGCATATTCTGTGGAAGATATTCAACCTCTTGAAGGGTCTATTGAGATTAATAGCTTGCAGCATGATAATTATACAGAATCTTTGATAAAAGAAATGGATTTATGCAAAGCGGGTAGACCAATGGCTAGAAAGTATGAGGAGTTATGTCAGAAACTATTGCAGAATGTGTTTTTTGATGATTTAGCATTATGGAAAGAACAGCAAAACGCAAATGGGGAATTACACAGATTTGATCTTTTGTGCCGAATTAAGGATGGAAATCAAAAAACATTTTGGACTATACTTGAACGATATTTCAATTCGAAATATATTGTTTTTGAGTTTAAAAATTATAATGATGCGGTTACCCAAAAAGAAATATATACTACTGAAAAATACTTATATTCAAAGGCGTTGAGAAGTGTAGGTATAATGATAGCAGCTAATGGATATGAAGAGAATGCTCGTTGGGCTGCAAAAGGGTGCCTGCGGGAAAATGGCAAACTAATCTTGCTATTAGAAACCAAAGACTTGATAGAAATGAATAGATTGAAAGAAGAACAAGAAGAGCCGTCAGATTATTTGCAGAACAAGCTAGACGAACTTTTATTGGAGTTGGAGAAATAAGATACAAGATGATGAGTAAAAGATATATTATTATGGCGTTGCTTAATAAGAATAAGGCAGATTATCATCAGAACCATAATTCTACAAGTATTAATCACTTTTATGAAAAACTCTTGCTGCTTAAAGATATGATAAATACTGAGTCTGCAAAGAAAATGGCTGAGCATAGACAAGCTGTTATGGAGGAGTACCTTGTAGAATTTTTAGCAGAATGGGAAGGAGAAAAGTGATATGTTGGAAGTAAAATTTTATGATACAGTAGATGATTCACTATTGAAATTTGCAGTCATTATTTCACAGAGCAATGGAAAATGGGTATTTTGCAAACATAAGGAACGAGATACCTACGAGGCTCCGGGAGGTCATCGTGAAGTTGGAGAAGATATTTTGGAAACTGCTAAGAGAGAACTTCAGGAAGAAACAGGTGCCATACAGTTTGATATTAAGCCAATATGTGTTTATTCTGTTACGGGTAAGAATAGTGTAAATGAGACCGGTGAGGAAACATTTGGATTATTATGTCTTGCGGAAATAACGGAATTTTCTGGTAAGCTGGAAAGTGAGATAGAGAAGGTTGAACTTATGGATGAGTTGCCTGAAAGCTGGACATATCCGATGATTCAGCCTAAATTGATTGAAAAGTATCTGCAGATAGAAAGGCAATATTACAGTCAGATACAGCTGGCTGCAAAACAGACTATAGAATACATAAAGAACATTATCAAGCCGGGAATGAATTTACTCGAGATTCGAAAGTTATGCGAGGGAAAACTGTTAGAGTTGGGTGCAGATTCGTTCTGGTATTGGGATGTTGGAGCCTTTGTCTTTGCAGGAGATGAAACAACCGTTTCTGTATCTGGTAAGCAGTATGTAACTTCGGATAGAGTTATAGGAAACAACGATATTATAACCATTGATTTAAGCCCACAAGTAGCTAATATCTGGGGAGATTATGCGAGAACTATTATTGTAGAAAATGGCAAGGTTGTAGAGGATATAGAGCTAATTGAAAATCCGAAATGGAAAAGCGGTTTACAGATGGAAGAGAAATTACATACAGAATTGTTACGTTTTGCTACGAAGGAAACATCCTTTGAAGAATTGTACTATCATATGAATGAGTTCATAGTGGAAAATGGATTTGTTAATCTTGATTTTATGGGCAATCTGGGGCATTCCATTGTGAAAACTAAAGGGGACAGAATTTATATTGAAAAAGGGAATAAGGCGAAGCTTGGTGATGTAAAATATTTTACATTTGAACCGCACATAGCATTTCCAGATTCAAAGTATGGATATAAGAAAGAGAATATTTATTACTTTGACGAAAACGGGCTGATGGAACTTTAAGATATAGATTGGATGAAAAAAATGATTAGAGAAGCAAACAAAAATGATTTAGATGAAATATTACAGCTTTACCTGTATCTTCATGAAAAAAGTATACCGGAAGATTCACAACATTTAAGAAGCACATGGGACAATATTATAAATGATGCCAATCATCATCTTATTGTTTGTGAGATTGATGGCAAGATCGTGGCATCCTGCGTATGTGTGATTATTCCCAATCTCACAAGAAATGTTCGCCCATATGCATTTGTTGAAAATGTGGTAACACATGGGGAGTATCGAAAGAAAGGTTATGCTACGGCTTGCCTAAATTTTGCCAAGAAAACTGCAGAAGAGAATCATTGCTACAAGATGATGTTGCTTACAGGTTCAAAGGAAGAAGGTACACTGAATTTTTATCGAAATGCCGGATATAACAGCTCGGATAAGACTGCGTTTATTCAGTGGATTGATATGTGAAATATGTATACACCTTATTGATCAGGACAGAAAGTGAGTGTTTGAGTTATGACAGGAAAGTTAAGAAATATGACGTCAATTTATTTATTAAAGAATGATAAAATATTGCTCTTATATAGACAGGGCGGAAAAGTTGTAAGTGATGTATGGACAGGTTCTGCCGGAGGTCATTTTGAAGAATTTGAACTAAATGATGCAAAGGCATGTGTATTAAGAGAGATGAATGAGGAACTAGGACTTCGTGAAGATAATATTCGGAATCTTTCTCTTAGATATGTTACCTTACGAAGAACGAAAGGGGAGATAAGACAGAATTACTATTTTTTTGCAATGCTTAAAGATGGAGTTCGTGATGATTTGGTCTCAAACGAAGGAGAATTGAAATGGTTTCCTCTAAAACAATTGGATGAACTGGAAATGCCATACACAGCGAGGTATGTTATGGACCACTACTGTTTGGTTGGGCAGTATTCAGATAAAATATATACAGGCGTAGCAAATGAGAATGAGGTTATATTTTTGGAATTGCCGGAGTTTTGATGTAGTGACAGAGGTGCAGAATGATACAAAAATTTGAATACAAAAAAGCGTCTATAGAAGACCTCGACGAATTGGTAAGAACAAGGATTATTGTCCTTCGTGCAGCAAATAAGTTGTCAGATGATGAGGATATGTCTGCTGTTGAGGAAGAATCATATGCATATTACAGGCGTGCTTTGGAAACCGGAGAGCATATTGCATATTTGGTGTATGATAACGGAAAGTTTATCGGAGCGGGCGGTGTAAGCTTTTATCAGGTAATGCCGACATATCATAATCCGACTGGTAAAAAAGCGTATATTATGAATATGTATACGGCACCGGAATATAGAAGACAGGGAATTGCAATTCACACACTGGATTTACTGGTGAAGAATGCGAAGAAACAAGGCGTGTCGCAGATTGCTTTAGAGGCAACAGCGATGGGACGACCTTTGTATGAGAGATATGGATTTATGAAAATGGAAGATGAAATGGAGCTGGTATGATGCATAAAGTAACAGACTTACAACCTTGGGAATGTCTCATGAAGAGAATTGTATGGAAACAATTAGGAGAAATTCGAGATAAGAAGATACTTGATTTTGGAAGTGGTATAGGAGTAACCGCAAACTATCTGGCAGAGCATAACGATGTAACAGCCATTGAACCGGATGGAGATAGCATAAAAGAGCGATGGATAGATAACCAATATACACAAATTGTTGGTAGTACCGAGGAATTGCATAAATTTGATGATGAGACTTTTGATATGATTATCTGCCACAATGTTTTGGAGTATGCCGAAGACAGACCAGATATTGTTAAGGAATTTGCAAGGATTTTAAAACCTAATGGCAAGATTTCTATTGTGAAACATAATCGTGCAGGTAGGGTTATGCAGATGGTTGTACTTTTAAATGATTTTGAACATGCCCATAGCCTGTTGGACGGTAATGATGGAATGGCTTCCAAGTACGGAGCAATTCGTTACTATGAGGATGCAGATATTGAAAAATGGTGTCCGGAACTTGCAATTACGAAGACACTGGGGATGAGAACTTTCTGGGATATGCAACAAAATCAGGAAATACATAAGGATGTTGACTGGCAGGATAAAATGGTGGAAATCGAGATGCGAGTATCGGATATGGATGGATATAAAGACATCGCATTTTTTCATCATTTGATGATTGAGAAGAGATAGGAGACACGGTATGACAAGAGTGTATTTCGTGCGTCACGCACAGCCGGAACATGATTGGAAAGAAGACAGAACAAGACCTTTGACGGAAGAAGGCAAGAAAGATTCTGCAATTGTACTAGAATTTTTGAAGGACAAGAAAATAGATGCGTTTTTTTGTAGTCCATACAAACGCAGCATGGATACCATTGCAGATGCGGCAGCTTTTATCTCAAAAGAGATTATAACGGATGAGAGATTAAGGGAGCGTGAAAAAGGTCCTGATGGCAACAACCACGGAATGTTCCAGAAACGTTGGGCTGACCATGATTATCATGAAGAGGGTGGAGAATCCATTGCTATGGTTCAAAATCGTAACATAGAGGCGCTGAACGAGATTTTATCAGATAATACGGATAAAGATATTGTTTTAGGAACCCATGGTACTGCCCTTAGTACTATATTGAATTTTTATGATAACAGTTTTGGATGTGAAGATTTTCTAAGAATTATCGACTGGATGCCATATATTATTGAATTGGATTTTGAAGGTGATAAGTTGGTTGGCAAACAGGAACATTGTCATGTGGAGAAGGAATTTAAGGGAAAACAGCGTGCGGATAAGAAGTAGAGAGGTATAGATGAATACAAGATATTATATGGTCATTATTAAAGGTGAAATAAAGACATCCGAAATAATGTCATGTGTGTACAATAGAAATACCCAAAAATGGGATGTAAAATTCAATACTGGGAAAACATACTCTTATGCATATTTGAATGTGGAAAAATTGAGTGATCCAGATGTTTTAAATCCTAATATGTATCGCATTAGCAGAGATGGACGGGAGTTCTTTGACATTAAAGCAATATATGTATTTAGAAGTACATACGAGACTTATTGGCATATTTGTTTTGGCGATGGTAGTGAAAGAGATTATCGTCGTAGCGAGTTATATATTATTGAATCATGTCTTACTCAGAGTCAATCATCAAATGTATTTGAATATATAAAGCAAATTGCAGGTTTGAGTAATATTAGGAATGAAGAGACTGGTGAAAAACTATTGTCTAAGAGGTTTGACAAGATTTCTTTTGTGGGTAGTGATGTGGCTTTAGCAAAGTATTTGAATCCATCATTATTGCAAGAGAAAAGAATAGGACGGGAATACATTCCGATTTTCCCATTTGGATGCAATAACAGTCAGTACAAGGCTGTGAAAAATGCCATGGAGAATCAGATTAGTGTTATACAGGGACCTCCCGGAACAGGTAAGACGCAGACGATATTAAATATAATTGCCAATATATTGATGCAAGGAAAAACGGTACAGATAGTATCCAACAATAATTCGGCAACAGAAAATGTATATGAAAAATTATCATCACCCAAGTACAATTTGGGTTTTGTTGCTGCAACATTAGGAAGTTCTAAGAACAAGAAAATATTTGTTGAGCATCAGGATACAAATTATCCAGACTTTTCGCTTTGGAAAACAAATGAAAATTCTTATGATTTGCAGAAGAGAATAGCAGAGCAATCCAGTCAGTTAAAAACTGTTTTTGATAAGCAGGAGAAACTTGCGTGTTTAAGGCAGGAACTTTCACAGTTGGATACAGAACAGGAATATTTCAATCAATATGTCGAAGAATCAGATGTTGATACAGACAATATAAATTTTAAGAAAAAACTATCATCAAAACATTGGATGGTATTGTGGCAGGAGTGCCAGTTGATTTCGGAAGAGAAAAAGGCAATAGGATTTTGGTTTAAGATAAAAGCCTTATTTAAATATGGAGTAATCGATTGGAATTTCTATAAGCAAGATATTTCAAAAATAATTACAACTTTTCAAGCTATGTATTATGGTGCAAAGCAGGAGGAATTGTCTGTAGAAATTGCAGATATTGAAAAGTATTTAAATAATGTTAATAAGAATTTGCTTGATGATTTATGTAATCAGTCAATGGTTGTGCTGAAGGACAAACTGGCAAGAAAATATGAAGGTAAGAGCAGTAGAAAGATATTTAGTGAAGATAATTTGTGGAAAGAATCATATGATGTACTGGCTGAGTATCCGGTTATATTAAGTACAACATTTTCATCAAGAAACAGCCTGAATTCAGATGTGGTGTATGATTACCTTATCATGGATGAGGCATCACAGGTAGATATTGCAACCGGTGCGTTGGCACTGTCCTGTGCAAGGAATGTTGTTATTGTGGGTGATACCAAGCAACTTCCTAATGTTGTTAAAGATGATATAAAAGCCAAAGCAAAAGCTATATTTGACAGTTTTAATGTGAGTGAAGGATACCAGTATACAAACAGTTTTCTGCAATCCATTTTGGATGTTATGCCAAATGTAACACAAACATTGTTACGGGAACATTATAGGTGTCACCCTAAAATAATAAATTTCTGTAATCAGAAATTCTATCGTGGTGAATTGATTATTATGACAACGGATAAGGGTGAAGAGGATGTTTTATCGGTAGTAAAAACGGTAGCGGGAAATCATGAGCGTAACCATTATAGTCAGCGCCAGATAGATGTTATTAAAAATGAGATTATACCAAAATATGTTTCCAATCCGGAGGAGACAGGAATTATTGCACCGTACAAAAATCAGGTAGAAGCATTAAGCAAGGAGATAACAGATATTGATGCGGCTACAGTGCATAAGTTCCAGGGCAAGGAAAAAGAGAATATTATTATATCTACTGTGGATGATGAGATATCTGATTTTGCAGATGATCCTTATTTAATCAATGTTGCTGTATCAAGAGCGAAAAAGAAATTGATGCTGGTTGTAACTGGAAATGAGCAATCAAAAGAGCGCAATATAACAGAATTGATAGATTACATTCAGTATAATAATTTTGAGGTTACTGAAAGCAAGATTTATTCGATTTTTGATTACCTTTACAAGCAGTATACCGAGGAAAGAATAGCATATTTGAAGATGCATAAAAAGATATCAGAATATGATTCGGAGAATCTGATGTATTCATTAATAGAGGAAATAATAGCCGATAACAAGTATTCAAGCTTGGATGTTGTTTGCCATTTTCCGTTGAATATGTTGATTAAGAATCCAGAATTATTAAATGAGCAGGAATGTCAGTATGCAATGAATCCAGCAACACATTTGGATTTTCTGATTTATAACAGAATTGGTAAAAAGCCTGTGTTGGCGATTGAAGTTGACGGATATGAATACCATAAAGAGGATACCGTTCAGGCTTCAAGAGATTTGCTGAAAAATCATATTATGGAGCTGTATGAAATTCCATTACTGAGATTTAAAACAAATGGCAGCGGTGAAAGAGAAAAGATTATAGAGATGCTGGACAAGTTGGTAGGATAACGAAAATAAGAAATGGGAGATGCTATTATGGCTGTATCATATAAACGATTATGGAAATTATTAGTGGATAAAGAAATGAGCAAATCAGATTTGCGTAAGAAGGCAGAAATTGCCCCTAACACAATGACAAAGCTTCGCCGTGATGAAGAGGTGAGCCTTACAATTCTTAGCAAAATCTGCAAAACCTTACATGCAGACTTTGGGGATATTGTGGAGTATGTGCCGGATGCAGAAATATGGGATTTGTATAATGAGAACAGAGAGCTTCTGGGAAAAGATCATGTCAGAGGAGAACAGTTACCGATAGACGGATACCATCTGGTGGTGCATGTGTGGATTCGTAATTCGAAGGGACAGTATCTGATTGCACAGCGCTCAGCAAATAGAACAGCATTTCCTTTGGTATGGGAGTGTGTGGATGGTTCAGTAGTTAAAGGAGAGGACAGTCTGCAAGGAGCGCTTAGAGAAGCAAAAGAAGAAGTTGGAGTAGATTTATTACCAGAAAAAGGTCAAGTTATTTTATCGGACATTAAAAAAATCGAGTTTGGAAAAGTGGTTAATAAAATTGTTGACGTTTGGCTGTTTGAATATGACGGAGAGGTTGATTTGGGCAATGCCACAACAGATGAAGTGGCACAGGTTGCTTGGATGAACAGGGAGCAAATAAAAGAATTATTTGACGCAAATATGTTTGTAGATACATTGGAATACTTCTTTACTGAAGTGGACAAAGAAAGGAGTTAAATGTTTAAATTTATTTTTGATTTAGCTACAGAACCATTGGGATTACCGATTGATTGGTATTATGAATGGATTTTATTAGGAGTAATCGGATATATTGCATATTTGATTGCGTATGATAAAGTTGGAAGTTTATATCATGGGGATTTTATTTCAGGGAGAGCAGCAGGATCATTTTTTCACTGGATTATTCGAACTATTTATTTTATCGTTATGTGGGCTATTACATATGGAGTGATTTGGACTGGTAAATTTGTTATGGCACATAAAATACAAGTCGATATTGGCATATGCAGTATTGTGGCGGTTGCCATAGCTGTAAAAATATTTATTTGGATTAAAGAACGAAATAAATTGGTCAAGGTGTCAGTAAAAGTTGAAAATAATGATAACCGGTAAAATACTTTAGAAATAAAGAAAGTTGGTGCATATATGAAAGAAAAAGAACATCAATCTATAGAGTGGAAGGAATCATGGCAAGATGAGTATTTAAAATGGATTTGTGGATATGCCAATGCCTACGGTGGAACAATATACATAGGTACGGATGACGATGGTAATGTTGTAGGTATTGATAATGCAAGAGATTTATTAGAGCGAATTCCTAATAAAATTACGGACACAATGGGAATTATTGCAGATGTGAATTTGTTATATAAAGGCGAACTTGAGTATCTGCAGATAATTGTTGATAAATACCCATCTTTAATAAGTTTTCGCGGAAAATATTATTATCGTTCCGGAAGTAC
>JAQYOU010000041.1 GCA_028727105.1 bacterium | reverse complement strand
GAAAGCGAGAACAGAAATGCAACGCCTGAAGAACAAGAAATCTTGTCAAATTATGTCGGTTGGGGCGGTCTGGCAGATGCCTTTGACCCTGATAAGGGACATTGGGCGCAGGAGTACACCACGCTGAAAAATCTGCTGTCCGAGGATGAATATGCTGCGGCAAGGGCTTCCACCCTGAATGCCCACTATACCAGTCCTACGGTCATTCGCTCCATCTACGATGCAGTCGGACAGATGGGCTTTGAGACCGGCAACATTCTGGAACCTGCCATGGGTATCGGTAACTTCTTCGGTATGCTGCCCCCTGAGATGCAGAGCAGCCGTCTGTATGGTGTGGAGCTGGATTCCATCACCGGAAGAATCGCTCAGAAGCTCTATCCCAACGCAGAAATCAAAGTCGCCGGTTTTGAAACGACAGACCGCAGAGACTTCTACGATTTGGCTGTGGGCAATGTACCTTTCGGTAACTACAAGGTATCCGATAAGCCTTATGATAAGTTGGGATTCTCCATCCACAACTATTTCTTCGCCAAAGCTCTGGATCAGGTTCGTCCCGGCGGCGTGGTCGCTTTTGTGACAAGCCGTTATACCATGGACTCCAAGAACTCTGATGCAAGACGCTATATGGCACAGAGAGCAGAACTGCTTGGTGCTATTCGTCTGCCAAACGATGCCTTTAAGAAGAACGCAGGCACGGAAGTCGTATCCGACATTCTGTTCCTACAAAAGCGTGACCATCCTATCGACATTGTTCCTGATTGGGTGCATCTGAACCGCACCGAAGAAGGACACACCATGAACAGCTACTTTGTCGATCACCCGGAAATGGTTCTGGGCGACACGGTTCTGGAAAGCACCCCTTACGGCAAGGATGATATTACCGTCCGTCCGATTCCGGGTGCGGAACTGTCCGACCTTCTGAACGAAGCGGTTTCTCGCATTCAGGGAACCTATCAGGCCGTGGAGCTTCCCGAAGCTGATAAGGGCAAAGAAGCCGAAACCATTCCTGCAACCCCAGATGTAAAGAACTTCTCCTATGCTGTGGTGGACGGCGAAGTGTACTTCCGTGAAAACTCCATCATGCGCCATGTGGAGCTGAACGAGAAAGCAAAAGACCGTGTGAAAGGCATGGTGGAACTCCGTGGTATCGTCAATGAGCTGATCGAATATCAGCTGGAGGATTACCCGGATGAGATGATTTCTCAGAAGCAGGCAGAACTGAATGATGCCTACGATGCGTTTACCGCAAAGAACGGTCTCATCAACAACCGTGCAAATGGGCAGGCTTTCTCTGACGATTCCTCCTATTACCTTCTGTGTTCTCTGGAAAATGTGGACGAGGACGGCAACTTAAAGAGCAAGGCGGATATGTTCACCAAGAGAACCATCAAGCCGGAACGCAGAGTGACCAGCGTGGACACTCCTTCTGAAGCTCTGGCAATCTCTATCGGTGAGCGTGGTAAAGTTGATCTTCCTTTCATGGCACAGCTCCTGGGAACTCCTGCGGACTATGAAGCCATTCAAACAGAGCTGCGTGGGGTGATCTTCAAAGACCCGATGGCTCCTGATGATGTGGAAGCTGGTTGGCAGACTGCGGACGAATACCTCTCCGGCGATGTGAGAAGCAAGCTGCGTATCGCACAGATGGCGGCGAACCGTGATTCCGCTTTCAATATCAATGTGGAAGCTCTGCAAAAGGCACAGCCGAAGGATTTGGATGCGTCTGAGATTGATGTCCGTTTGGGTGCAACCTGGATCGACCCCGGCTATATCCAGCAGTTCATGGAGGAAACCTTTGAGACCCCATATTACCTGCGCCGTTCCATTGAGGTGAAATTCTCCGAGATGACCGCAGAGTGGCGTATCAATGGGAAAAGCTCTCCCAGCTACAATGATGTGGCGGCGTATGTGACCTACGGTACAGACCGTGCCAATGCCTATCGGATTCTGGAAGAAACGCTGAACCTGAAAGATATTCGTATCTATGACACCATTGAAGATGCAGATGGCAAGCAGAAGCGTGTTCTGAATAAAAAGGAAACCACTCTGGCACAGCAGAAACAGCAGGCAATCAAGGATGCGTTTCAGGATTGGGTATGGAAAGACCCTCGCCGTCGTGAAGCACTGGTTACGAAGTACAATGAGCTTTTTAACTCCACCAGACCCCGTGAATATGATGGCAGTCATATCCGCTTCGGCGGTATGAACCCGGACATTACCCTCCGGGAACATCAGAGAAATGCCATCGCCCATGTGCTTTACGGTGGAAATACCCTGCTCGCACACGAAGTTGGTGCGGGCAAAACCTTTGAAATGGCAGCATCGGCTATGGAGAGCAAACGACTTGGCCTGAGCCAGAAGTCCATGTTTGTGGTTCCGAACCACCTCACCTTGCAGTGGGCAAATGAGTTCCTCCACCTCTATCCGAGTGCCAAGCTCCTTGTTGCCACGAAGAAAGATTTTGAAACCGCAAACCGAAAGAAGTTCTGCGCCCGTATTGCCACCGGCGACTATGATGCCGTTATCATCGGTCACAGCCAGTTTGAGAAGATTCCGCTGTCTGCCGAGCGGCAGGAACGGCAGTTGCAGGAACAGATTGATGAGATCGAGGGTGCAATCGCAGAACTGAAATATCAGCGTGGCGAGAATTTTACCATCAAGCAAATGGAGAAAACCAGAAAATCTCTGGAAGCCAGACTGGATAAACTTCTCGCCGCCGACAGAAAGGATGATGTTATCACATTTGAACAGTTAGGCGTTGACCGGCTGTTTGTGGACGAGAGCCATGCGTTCAAAAATTTGTTCCTCTACACCAAAATGAGGAATGTGGCAGGTCTCTCCACCTCCGAAGCGCAGAAATCTTCGGATATGTTTATGAAATGCCGCTATATGGACGAGATCACCGGCGGTCGTGGCGTTATCTTCGCCACCGGCACTCCGGTCAGCAACTCCATGACCGAGCTTTACACCGTCATGCGCTATCTCCAGTACGGTACGCTCCAGAAGAAAAACCTGACTCATTTTGATTCCTGGGCATCCACCTTTGGCGAGACAACGACGGCCATTGAGCTTGCACCGGAGGGCTATACTTTAGTAGGACGATAAATAATGCGTTCCTAAATTGAAAATAGGTTATCAAAGTCGGTTGCAGAATTTCAAAAAATATTTTTTTGATTCTTTGAAAAACAGTTCCGCTTTGTATCCCTATTTTCTCCTATTGGTAGAGGGAGTAATACTTTTAATACCAAAACAGATTACATAAAGAAAGGAGGATAAGAGAATGTCAAGGACTTCAAAGATTACAGCACTCTATGAGCGTTTATCAAGAGATGATGACCTCAATGGTGAGTCAAATTCAATCACCAACCAAAAGAAATACTTGGAAGATTATGCTCGCAGAAATGGGTTCACGAATATTCGCCATTTTACTGACGATGGTTTTTCGGGTGTGAATTTCAATCGTCCGAGTTTTCAAGAACTGATTAAGGAAGTAGAAGCAGGAAATGTCGCAACGATTATTGTTAAGGATATGAGCCGATTAGGACGAAACTATCTGCAAGTCGGCTTTTATACGGAAGTTCTGTTCCCACAGAAAGATGTCCGTTTTCTTGCAATAAACAACAGTATTGACAGCAACAATGCTTCGGATAATGACTTTGCCCCGTTTTTGAATATAATGAACGAGTGGTATGCCAAAGACACAAGCAATAAAATCAAGGCTGTGTTTGATGCCCGTATGAAAGACGGAAAGCGATGTAGCGGTTCTATTCCCTATGGATATAACCGATTAGCAACCGACAAACAAACGCTTGTCGTTGACCCTGTGGCTTCTGAGGTGGTAAAGCGTATCTTTCTGCTTGCCAACGAGGGCAAAAGTCCGAGAGCAATCGCTGAATTGCTTACCGAAGAAAAGGTTTTAATTCCGGCAGCACACGCAAAGGAATATCACCCCGAACAGTATAATGGAACGAAGTTTTCAGACCCATATACTTGGGGAATGTCAACCATAAGAGCGATTTTGAGCAGACAGGAATATCTTGGTCATACTGTTTTGCGTAAGTCGGTCAGCACCAATTTCAAACTGCACAAAAGGAAAAATACCGATGAAGATGAACAGTATGTATTTTATAATACGCACGAGCCTATCATCTCGCAGGAACTTTGGGACAGCGTTCAGAAGCGAAAGAAACGAGCCAACAGAACAGCGGCAAGAGGAACGCACAGCAATCGTTTAAGCGGTTATCTGTTCTGTGCTGACTGTGGCAGAAGAATGACCTTGCAAACGCATTACAGTAAAAAAGACCGTTCGTTACAGTATTCTTACCGTTGCGGTGGGTATGCCAGCAGAGTAAACTCCTGCACTGCCCATTCGATTAGTGCTGATAATGTTGAAGCCTTGATATTATCGACTGTAAAACGATTATCAAGATTTGTTCTGAATGACGAAGAAGCCTTTGCAAAGGAACTTCAAGTATTGTGGAACGAAAAGCAGACAGAAAAGCCAAAGCACAATAAATCGGAGTTGCAGCGTTTTCAGAAGCGATACGATGAACTGTCAAAACTTATTCGTGGGTTGTATGAAAATCTTGTTTCGGGATTACTGCCCGAAAGACAGTACAAGCAACTAATGAAGCAGTATGATGATGAGCAGGCTGAACTGGAAACGAAAATTGAGGAAATGCAAAAGGAACTGACCGAAGAAAAGGCGAATACGGTTGATATTAAGCATTTCATTTCTTTGATACGCAAGTGCAAAGAGCCGACAGAAATTTCCGATTTGATGTTTGCCGAACTCATTGACAAGATTGTGGTTTATGAAGCAGAGGGTGTGGGAAAAGCAAGGACACAAAAGGTTGATATTTATTTCAACTATGTGGGGCAGGTCGATATTGCCTACACAGAAGAAGAACTTGCTGAAATCAAGGCACAGGAAGAACAGATTGAAATGGAACGACTGGCAAAACAGCGTGAGCGTGAAAAAGTTTACCGAGAGAAGCGAAAGGCGAAAAAACTCGCTGAAAACGGTGGAGAAATCGTAAAAGCAAAGGTATGCCCCCATTGTCAAAAGGAGTTTGTACCTACAAGCAACCGACAGATATTCTGTTCAAAGGATTGTTGCTATCAGGCAAGGCAAGACCAAAAGAAAGCCGACAGAGAAGCAGAAAAAGGAAATCATTATTATCGTCAGCGTGTCTGTGCTGTGTGTGGCAGTACCTACTGGCCTACACACAGTCAGCAGAAATTCTGTTCCGAAGAATGTCAAAAACAAAATCACAACGAAAAATCTTTGGAATTTTACCATAAGAAGCAAAAGGAGAAATCAAAATGCAAAGATTTATTACAGACGAAAGAACCGGTATCCAGTACGAACTCATCGGAGATTATTACTATCCCTGCTTGACGATAGAAAACGAAGAACCGCCCACTCTCACAAAATACGGAAGAATGAGGGAAAGATATTTAAGGGAACACAGGAAAATCTTGTATATCAATCTGCTTACAAGCGGAAAGTTATATGAACACCTTGCCGATATTGATACTTCGGCGTGTGATATGGCGGAGTATCTGATAAAGGAAATGGCAAGAAAGCAGGGTGTGACGGAAGAACTGAAAGGAAAGGATATGATGAAATGGATAGGATTGATGAACAATATCCGAGCCTGTGCAGATGAGATTGTATTGAACGATATTGTGTATTCTTAATAGCATACCAGCCGAAAAGGAACTGCTGTCTTAACGGATGGCAGTTTTTCTTTTTCGGGAAGTATTTAAGAAGTTATTAAGTCGTGAGTATAATCGAAGTGGCTAAGTTGAAAAATTCACAAAAATATGGTACAATACGTCTAAATCAGCGAGATAAATCCGAATTTATTGAAATGATAGGTGGTAATGATGATGAATCACAAAAAGAAGAATGCAATTATATTAGTAGCAGTTTCTATTGCTTTCGTTGCTATTGTTATATGGATTGCTTGGGGCAACTCGGCTTTGATGGTCAATGAAATAAAGATTACAAATGACAAAATACCCCAGAGTTTTGAAGGATTCCGCATAGCGCAGGTATCCGATCTACATAATGCCGAATTAGGCAAGGATAACAATAAGCTGATTGAAAAACTTAATGAGTGCGAGCCAGATATTATTGTACTAACAGGTGATTTGATTGACTCCAACCATACAAATCTTGAAGTTGCATTATCTTTTGCTCGGCAAGCCGTAAAAATCGCTCCTTGCTATTTTGTTACAGGCAATCACGAAGCATGGGTCGGCTCACAATATGAAGAATTAAAGACATCATTAGAAAATGCAGGAGTTACCGTTCTTCAAGATGAAGCCATCGAATTGAACTATGGTGATGAGTGTATTCA
>JAQYOU010000040.1 GCA_028727105.1 bacterium | reverse complement strand
GTATTTTTCAAAGACTCTGGGCCACACAACATCGTCCAGACCGACCTGGCTGTCCGCAGTTTCACTTTCGTATTCCATGCGCCACTGGGTTCCCTCCAGGCTCATCAGCTCCGGGATGGCGCAGCCCTGCATGGTCTCCAGACAGGAATAGTCATAAAACCAGTCGGTCTGGAAGCCCTTGATGCCAACTTTCTCGAAGGCATCGATGGCTGCCACAAACTCAGAATAGTTTGTGGGCAGGGGGATGTTATACTGATCAAACAGATCCTTGTTAGCCATGATGGAGTCCACCTCAGCACACATGGGCAGCCAGCGGATCGCACCACTATCTTCGCGGTTGACCTCCAGATAGCTTGAGTAGAAGGTTCCCGCCACCTCGGTCTGGCTGAGATCCATCAGATGATCAGACAGAGCGGCTGCATCATTGAGCGAAAACCGACGACAAGTGATGATGTCCGGCATGTCCTCTCCACGAGCCAGCAGATCCTTGTAGTATTCTATGGTGTTGTAACTTTGAATAAAAGTAAATTCTATATCCGGGAACTTCTGTTCCAGCCAGGGAGTAAACTCCTTAAACATGGATCTGTCCCACATATACATACTGATGGAAATTTTGTCGTCTTTTCCCATTTGCCCGATCATTTCTTTCAGGCTACCACACCCGGTAAACAGTGTCATTACCATAGCAATCACAAGTAACAGGCTGATCAATCGTTTCTTTTTCATTTGCATTTTCATTCCTTTTCTCCTTTAATATCCTCTTTGCATCGGTAAGCATACCGATCAGTAACAGCATTTTTCCTGATTCTGCTCAAAGGAACTTCATCAGACTGCTCAAAAGCCGGGCCGAGCTGACCGGTTTTGCAAGAAAATCATCCATCCCTACCTGTGCTGCGCATTCCCGATCCTCCGGGCGGGTATTTGCTGTAAGCGCGATGATCGGGACATTTGCACGGATCCGGTTCGGCAGTTTTCGTATCCGTTCTGTTGCATCATATCCATCCATCACAGGCATTTCGATGTCCATCACTATAAAATGATAGTAACCGGGCTCCTTCTCTTTCACCGCTGCAACCGCTTTACTTCCGTCATCTGCTTCCTCAACAGTGAGGCCGTGACCCACAAGGATCTCCTTCATGACTTCGCGGTTCAGTTCATTATCATCCACAAGGAGCACACGTCGCCCCTCCAGTGCTTCCAGATTTTCCGCTTCCTCAATGGGTGGCTCATCATAGACAATCTCACCAAGCGCATATGCAATCGTTAATTTCATGTCCTCAAGAACCCCTTGCATCTTCTCCAGATATTCCTCCGCTTTAGCAGGATATCTCCCGCCAAGCTCTGCATATCCGACTGCACTGTTCAGCTCCGTCCGCAGATCCCTTAACGACTTTTTGTGAAATTCTGTTGCTTTTCTCGCAGCCTCCAGCTCCGCTTCCAGCATGTCCACTCGTTCCAGAAGCATCTCATGATTCGCCTGCGAGCTTCGGACATTACCATCGGGATACTTAAGGTCAAACTCAATCGTGACCCCCAACACATCCAGACATTTCTGAAGTTCTTCAAGCGTCATGCTCTCTCTGGCAAGCTTTCGATAGAGAGAAGACGGAAGCATGCCCATCCGCTTCGCCAGATCAGCTTTTGTAATTCCCAGTTCAGAACAAACGCTGTTTATTGTTTCTGCTGTCTTCATATGATCAATCCTATCTTTATTTGCGTATTTTGCATTCCATTTATGGAAGTATAACATTTTTGACATATATTTACAAGCAGATTGAAAAAATAATTTAAAGTGGTCAGATCCGAACACTTTAGAAATCCAATCCCTAATCGCCTTACACTTACCAATCGTGAACTACCCATTCCCTTACTGAAAGATTTTTCGTCTCTGTATTTTGGTGTCCGCAAATGGAACACAACTGGCTGCTCGCATAAAATGTATCTATTTTTACATATTCCCTGCCATTCCACTTTGCTTTGTACTCTAACTGTCTTGTCAGATCATACCATGATACATCTGTTATTGATTTTGCCAGATGATGATTTTTTAGCATATTTTTTATCTGCAAATTTTCCGAAACTATTGCTCTGTTTCCACCAATATTGATACATAATACTTTCCACTTGGTGTCTGCGATACTGTTGCAGACTTTTTCTCTTTCTCATAGATTTCTTTCCTATATGCTAAAGTATGATTGTAAACAAAACGACAACAGCCAAATGTTTTTGCTATTTGTGCTCTCTGCTCATTATCAGTATATATTCTGTATTTATATGCTTTTAACATCAACGAACACCGCCTTGCCTATTGTTATCCTTGATTTTCTATGTATTTTCGGAGCATTTCTTCTGAAACGTTCCCTACACATGTTTTATAAAACAATCGGACATGTTTCTCCAGTGCCTTCATACATTCCGCTCTTTTTCCGGATGCCTATCACATCCTCCCAGCAAAACAAAAATCGGTGCATCATACATCATTGCAAG
>JAQYOU010000039.1 GCA_028727105.1 bacterium | reverse complement strand
GTCAGCGATGTCATTGTACATGGTTTCCAGACTTCGGTTATCATCGATCTCAAACTGTTCATCGCCCTGCACACCCTCTGACTCCTTTCCGCTGTATTTGCTTTCATGGTCGCCGATACCGGTGGATACGCCCGCGGAGATCTTTGTGGCGGCGATCTTTACGATGCCGTTTCGAAACTGTGCGCTCTCCCGGGAGGATACCGTGATGCCTACAAACGGCAGGAAGATACGGTATGCGCACAGGATCTGACAGAGCTGTGTTTCATGGACATCCAGCGGGTTGATCTTATCGTTGTTGATGATCGGACGCAGTCTCGGGCAGGAGAGGGACATCTCCGCGTGCGGATATTTGCGCTGCAAAAAATAGACATGCAGTGCGCTGGCAAGAGCGTCCTTGCGGAAATTGGATAATCCCAGCAATGCGGAAAAAGCAACACCGCGCATGCCGCCGCGCAGGGCACGTTCCTGAGCGTCAAACCGGTAAGGCCATACGCGCTTGTGCCCCAGAAGATGAAGGGTCTCGTATTTATCTGCATCATAGGTTTCCTGAAAAACGGTGACGTAGTCTGCACCGCATTCGTGGAGATAGCGGTACTCATCGGTGTTGACGGGATAGATCTCCAGTCCCACCATGCGGAAATATTTGCGCGCGAGCTTGCAGGCTTCGCCGATATATGTCACATCACTCTGGGCGCGGCTCTCACCGGTCAGGATCAGGATCTCCTCCATACCGCTGTCTGCGATGACCTTCATTTCGTGTTCGATCTGCTCCGGCGTCAGCTTCATACGGTTGATATGGTTGTAGCAGTTAAAACCGCAGTATACACAATAGTTCTCACAGTAGTTTGCGATGTAGAGCGGCGTGAACAGATAGACCGTATTGCCAAAGTGCTTGCTTGTCTCCAGACGCGCCTGCTGCGCCATCTGCTCAAGATAAGGCTCTGCAGCAGGAGAGAGAAGTGCCTTGAAATCCTCGATGGAGCAGGTCTCGTGTTCCAGGGCGGCTTTCACATCCTTTGCAGTATATTTGGAAGGATCATAAGAATTCATGTGTGACATCACATGTTCACATACGTCAGACTCGATCTGTTCCATGCCGGGAAGGAATTCCATATGGCTTTTTCGTGAAGAGGGGTCGGTCTCCAGCTGATGCTTTCGAGCTAAGGCTTCCGGGGATAAATATTCGGAATCGATAAAAAACTGATTTTCTTTTGCTGACATTTGATCACCCCTTAATCCCGTAAAAATCCGGTCAGCGGATCAGAAGCGGAAGCTCCTCTGGTGAGCACGCGTCCAAGCCCTGCAAGATATGCTTTTCGACCGGCTTCGATGGCCTGGCGGAATGCGGACGCCATCATCGGAAGATCACCGGCAGTTGCCAGTGCGGTATTTGCCATAATGGCCGCAGCACCCATCTCCATCGCCTCGCACGCCTGGGAAGGCTTGCCGATGCCGGCATCTACGATGATCGGCAGATCGATCTCGTCGATGAGGATCTGGATAAAATCCTTCGTAGCAAGGCCCTTGTTGGAGCCGATGGGAGAGGCCAGGGGCATGATCGTTGCAGCGCCGGCATTTACCAGGTCACGGGCTGCATTCAGATCCGGATACATGTAGGGCATGACAACAAAGCCCTCGTTTGCCAGGATCTTCGTTGCGCGGATCGTCTCCTGATTATCCGGAAGCAGGTATTTCGTATCGCGCATGATCTCGATCTTTACGAAATCACCGCAGCCCAGGGCTCTGGCAAGCCTTGCGATCCGTACAGCTTCCTCTGCGGTTCTTGCACCGCTTGTGTTGGGAAGAAGTGTCACTCCTTCCGGGATATAATCTAAGATGTTTTCTTTTTCCTGTGTATTGGTGCGGCGCACGGAGAGCGTGATGATCTGTGCACCGGCATCTCTGATGGCTGCTTCAATGAGCTTCATGGAGTATTTTCCTGAGCCTAAGATAAAGCGGGAGTCAAATTCGTGCCCGCCGATAACCAGTTTGTCATTGTTCATGGTATCGTTCCTTTCGTAAGTAGATTTGAATTTTTGAATTCCTTTCGCTATCAGTGATTCCGGAAAGCGTAAAGCCGGTTGTTTCCGACCGCTCCGATACGGGATCAGCCTCCTCCCATAAAGCTGATGATCTCTACATGATCATCGTCTGCCAGAATGGTGCTGTCATAGCTTTCCTTTGGCAGGATCTGGCCGTTATACTCAATGACGATCCTTTGCGGATTGCAGGCGGTTGTTCTCAGATATTCTGAGACGGATCGTCCCGCAGCATCCATGGATGTTCCGTTGATCATTACCATAATGGTTCCTCCTGTGTGTTGTTGAAATCTGACAACTGCGTGATCCGCAGTCTGCCGAAAAATAAGAAACGGGAAATACCCGGTCCGGATATTTCCCGCTAAACGCGTTGCTTTCGTTCCCTACGTTGGCATTATCCAAATCAGGTGATCGGTCGAAGGTCATACCTTCCTCTCAGCCTGTCATACAAGCTCCCGTTTGTCATATTGTCGAAACTACTATACACGATTTTTATGATCGATGCAAGAAAAACATTATTTTTGAGTCATTTTTAGCAGCGTCATCACATGGTTTACTTTGGCTTTTTCTGCCGGCGACAGATTGGCCGTGAGCAGCTGGATCAAAAGATCCTGTTCGTCCGGCGTAAAGCGAATATTTTCCTGTTGTGCCTGTTTTTGGCACTGTGTGAGCTGGCGCAGCATGGCCTGTGAATTACTTCCGGCCGGCATGCTTGCAAAGGCCTTTAAAAAGGCCAGTTTTTCCGGAGAGATATCCGGAGCTGCTTTCATCAGATCATCAATTGTCATACATCCTCCTGTCCGTGGAATATTCCACCGTAGAGATCTGCCATGGAAAGAACGTTGCTGATCATGTCAATGCCGGACTGGTCACTTTCTGTGCAGAGCGGCCGGATCGCATCCAGCATTTGCAGAATGCGTGTCGGGGTATTCATCCCTTCGCACATCTGAAGAGAAGGCTCCTTGTGATCAAACAGAGAGTTTGCGCGGGAGAGCTCCATCATTTTGATCAGTGTGGCAACAAAACGCTGTCTCGGGTACGGTATGTAGGGAATCGCAGTCTTTAATAGCTGGAGTGTGCGGTCCTGCAGATGCGAGTCAAAAGGCGTGGGTGTGAATTCGTTATCCATGAAACATCCTTTTTTATTTAAAATATGACAGTGAGATCAAAATATGCATATGATGTAGAAACAACTATTATCATGAGGAGGAAGTCCATGGGACGATTGATCATAGACGGCAAGCGGGTATATGAACTGGATGAAGCCTGTTTGCAGCAGAAGAGAAGAAGCGGTAAAACCAATGTGCAAACGCAGACCATAAAGCTGCAGGAAAACAGCGTGAAACAGCAGGAAAACCGAAAACGGTCATAACAAAAAAGGCAGGTGATCCTGCCTTTTTTGTGTTTGGGCTACCGATCAGTCGATCAGAAGCATCCGAAGCCATGATCATTACCACAGCAGCAAAGAATGAGTAAGATGATCCAGATACTGTCGCATCCGTTACCGCATCCATCGCCTCTGCCGAAGCATCCACCGCCATTGCCGCAGCAGCAAAGAAGCAGCAGGATCCAAATGATGCTTGAACAGCCATGACGATCCTCACATCCGCATCCGCAGTTTGTAGCAGCTAAATCGCTCATGTTGAAATCCTCCGTTGTTTTGATTTATAGTTCATAGTATGCCCGGGGCATGTCAGTGTTTCCGGTTTATTGCTGGAATGTGCCTGTAGTTTTTTGTTTTTTGTATAGGACGTTCGAAACATTATTTTATTCCAAGAATCATGCTTGGAATTGCACGGCAGAAAAAATTATGCTATAGTACCTATGATTAAGTTTTGAACCTGGTGTTAGCTGTTTGTCATACAGCTATACCTTTCAATTAGAACAGAACCAAAGAAAGGTGGACAAAACAATGGAAAAAATTAAGATGATAACTCCCTTAGTTGAGATGGATGGAGATGAGATGACCCGTGTCCTTTGGCAGATCATCAAGGATGAACTGATCCTTCCGTTTATTGATCTGAAAAGTGAATACTATGACCTTGGTCTGGAATACAGAAATGAGACCAATGATCAGGTGACAGTAGATTCTGCAAATGCAACAAAGAAGTACGGTGTTGCAGTGAAATGTGCAACGATCACCCCGAACGCAGCTCGTATGACTGAGTATGACCTGAAAGAGATGTGGAAGAGCCCCAACGGAACGATCCGTGCCATGTTAGATGGTACCGTATTCCGTACACCGATCCAGGTGAAGGGGATCGAGCCCTGTGTCAAGAACTGGAAGAAGCCCATTACCATTGCAAGACATGCCTATGGTGATGTCTACAAATCTGTGGAGCTGAAGGTGCCCGGCGCGGGAAAAGCGGAGCTGGTATTTACAGGAGCAGACGGCAAAGAGGAGCGCGTGACCATTCACGAGTTTACCGGAGCCGGAATCATCCAGGGACAGCATAATGTGGATGAATCCATCGAAAGCTTTGCACGCAGCTGCTTCAACTATGCACTGGACTTAAAGCAGGATCTGTGGTTTGCAACAAAGGATACGATCTCCAAAAAATATGATCACACATTTAAGGATATCTTTCAGGAGATCTTTGATGCGGAGTACAAAGAAAAGTTTGAGCAGGCCGGGATTACATACTTTTATACATTGATCGACGATGCGGTTGCCCGTGTCATGAAGTCTGAGGGTGGATTTATCTGGGCATGTAAAAACTATGACGGTGATGTGATGAGTGACATGATCTCATCTGCCTGCGGTTCCCTTGCAATGATGACTTCTGTTCTTGTTTCACCGGCAGGAATTTACGAGTATGAGGCTGCTCATGGAACGGTTCAGCGTCATTACTACAAGCATCTGAAGGGTGAGGAGACATCTACAAACTCTGTTGCAACGATCTTTGCATGGTCCGGTGCGCTCAGAAAGCGCGGTGAGCTGGATCAGCTTCCGGAGCTTATGACCTTTGCTGATCGTCTGGAAAAAGCCTGCATCGATACGATCGAATCCGGAAAGATGACAAAGGATCTTGCGCTGATCACGACGCTGGAGAATCCGACCGTATTAAACAGTGAAGAATTCATTAAGGCGATCCGCAGTACGCTGGAAGCATATTATGCATGATCGTTTGGACGGTTGTCTGAAATGATCATCAAAAGGGGAGTAGAACGATGATTTTATCCTGTCAGAATGTTTCAAAAGCATTTGGAACAGAAGAAATCTTAAAAAAAGTCTCCTTCCATGTGGAGGAGAATGAAAAGGCAGCGATCGTCGGGATCAACGGAGCCGGAAAATCCACACTTCTGAAGATCCTGGTGGGCGAGCTGTCAGCAGACGAGGGAGAGGTAACCATTGCGAAGAGCACGAGCATTGGTTACCTTGCTCAGTATCAGGACATATCGATAGACCGTACCATTTACGAGGAGGTCCTGAGCGCCAAGGCAGATGTCATCGCCATGGAGGAACAGATCCGCAGCTTCGAGGAGCAGATGAAGCACTGCGAAGGGACGGAGCTGGATGCGTTGATAGAGCGTTATCATGCTTTTTTGCAGGAGTTTGAGGCAAAGGGCGGCTATTATTATAAAAGTGAGGTCGGCAGTGTCTTACGGGGACTGGGCTTTGAGGAACACGAATTTGACCGGAGCTTAAGTGAATTATCCGGCGGACAGAAAACACGGGTTTCTCTTGCGAAGCTTTTGGTGAAAAAACCGGATATCCTGCTTCTGGATGAGCCGACGAATCATCTGGATCTGGAGAGTATTACCTGGCTGGAAGGATTTTTGAAAAGCTATAAGGGTGCGGTGATCCTGGTATCTCACGACAGATACTTTTTAGACCGCATTGTGACGAAGGTTATCGAAGTTTTCATGCATCAGGTGCGTACCTATGCAGGAAATTATTCAGAATACAGCAAAAAAAAGGCTGAGATCCGTGCTGCACAGATGAAGCAGTACTTAAACCAGCAGCGTGAGATCGCTCACCAGGAGGAGGTCATTTCAAAGCTGAAATCCTTTAACCGTGAGAAATCCATCAAACGCGCAGAGAGCCGTGAAAAAGCACTGGAAAAGATCGAGGTGCTTGAAAAGCCGGTGGAGGAGCATGCAGACATGCACATCACCCTTGAGCCGAATATCATAAGCGGTAAGGATGTGCTGGCAGTGGAGGGGCTTTCAAAAGCGTTCCCCGGAAACCCGTTGTTTTCCGGTATTGATTTTGAGATCAAGCGTGGCGAGCGCGTGGCATTGATCGGAAACAACGGAACCGGAAAGACAACCATGTTAAAGATCATCACAAACAGTATTCCGGCAGATACCGGAAGCGTGCGTCTTGGTACGAATGTTCACATTGGTTATTACGATCAGGAACAGCAGCTTTTGTCTGAGGAAAAGACGCTGTTTGAGGAGGTACAGGATGCCTATCCAAACCTGAACAACACCCAGGTAAGAAGTATTCTTGCAGCTTTTTTATTTACCGGTGAGGAGGCAGTCACAAAGCGCGTTTCGGAGCTCAGCGGTGGTGAGCGGGGACGACTTTCTCTTGCAAAGCTGATGCTTTCCGAGGCAAACTTTTTGATCCTGGATGAGCCAACGAACCACTTGGACATGGTCTCAAAGGAAATCTTAGAACAGGCACTCAACAATTATACAGGAACCGTATTTTTCGTTTCACATGACCGTTATTTTATCAATCAGACGGCAACGCGAATTCTTGATCTGACCGGACAGACGATCGTAAATTATATTGGAAATTATGATTACTATCTGGAAAAGCAGGAGGAACTGACCCGTGTTTATGTCACAGAACGTCAGAATGCTGCTGCGCAGCCGGCTCAGATGATGGGACAGGAAGTGACGGAAGAATCCGGAAAGCTGGACTGGCAGGAGCAGAAAAAACAACAGGCAGCGATCCGAAAAAAGCAAAATGAACTGAAAAAAACGGAAGAAGAGATCGCGCGATTAGAAGAAGAAAAGGAACAGCTGGAGATGGAGGCCGCTGATCCCGCGGTTGCAACGAATTCTGCAAGGTTATTTGAATTGCACACGAAGATGACACAGATTGATGAAAAACTGGAAGCGCTCTATGAGAATTGGGAGCTTTTGGCCAGTGATGAAGCACTCTCCTGACATTGACAGATTCTTAACGTATGTATATACTTAGTATTAGTAAATTACTGGGAAGGTTTAGGGGAGTATAACATGGAAGAAAAGGAAATTTCACAGGCGGTCATCCGTAGAATGCCGCGTTATTACAGATATTTGGGCGAGCTTTTGGACGAAGGAGTGGAACGAATTTCATCCAATGATTTAAGCAGCCGGATGAACGTGACAGCATCTCAGATCCGTCAGGATCTGAATAATTTCGGAGGCTTCGGTCAGCAGGGCTATGGCTACAATGTGAAGTATCTTTATGAAGAGATCGGAAAGATACTTGGGCTGAATACGAAGCATTATGTGATCATCATCGGTGCCGGTCATCTGGGGCAGGCGTTGGCAAACTATGTGAAGTTTGAAAAGCTGGGATTTGTGATCACGGCATTGTTTGATGTAGACCCGGGTCTGATCGGAAAGGATGTGCGTGGGATCCCCATTCTTTCGCTGGAGGATCTGCCGGATTATGTAAATAACCATACGGTTGATATCGCGACGCTCACCATGCCGAAGTCTAAGGCGGCAGCGATCGCTGACGGGCTGGTAAGTCTTGGTGTACATGCAATATGGAATTTTGCACATGTTGATCTGGAACTGAAGGATAATGATGTGATCGTTGAGAATGTACATCTGTCTGACAGTCTGATGCAGCTGTCTTACAATACAGTAAAGCATAAAAAAGAAAAAGGAGACGGTTCGCATCACTGAAATGACAGCTTTTTTGCAAAAAGGATGGTGATATCCAATGGCTGAAGAAAAAGACTTTCGCGTGTTTCTGCAAAACAAGAAGATACCGCTGTGTGTGCTGGATCAGAAATGGCACCGTTTGTTTGCGATCAAGGGAAAACCGGAAAGTATTACCGTTTGTGAGCGGGAGTTGGATGAACTCTTAAAAAAGCAGGGACAGCTGCATCACGAGCTGAAGGAACTCAAAAAACTGAAGTCTAAGCTGATGGGGAATATCGTTGAAAATATGGAAGGAACTCATCAGGAAAATGTTGGGCGCATGAGCTCGAAAAAGCTGGATGAAGACAAGCGTCTGATCGATGATATCAATGTAAAAATGGAGGCGCATGAGGATGCCCTGTTGGAGCTTCCGCGAGAGATCGACCGTGCGAATAAAGAGCTGATGCTTTTGACGGTTGAATTTTGTTACGGAAATCTCAGGAGCAATGTCGCTGAGATCAGGGAGATCACGGATTGGATCACACAGGTCCGTATCGACCTGAAAAAAAATATCATAAAAAAGCAGAATCGTGAGATCAATTCCAGGCAGATGTATGCCTATATGCATGACGTGTTTGGAGCACAGATGATGGATGTGTTTGATCTGGACAATGGAGATATTGATCTGCGTATCCTTGAAGCGCCAAAGAATAAGCAGGAACCGGAACAAAGATCAGGCGAAGCTGGCAACGCAAAGCCGGAGAACGCAAAGCAGGCTTCGGACGGCAGTGTAACGGCAAAAGGGGAGATCGGAAAGGACCCGCAGCCGAAAAAGGAAAATTTTGAAACAAAATGATTTTTGGGCTGACCTGCACTCGGTCAGCCTTTTGTAACAGGAATGATTCGTTCAAAGAGGTGATCGTTTGAAATATCTTGTTAAAAAAGGAGAAATGAGACAGTATGACACAAATACGATGGAAGTGTTTGGAATTCCGTCGCTTGTGCTCATTGAGCGTGCGGCCCTGGCGGCTGTTGAGGAAATGGAATGTGACGGACTGAAGGAAAACAGCCGGATACTTGTAGCATGCGGAACCGGAAATAACGGTGCGGACGGTCTGGTTATGGCAAGGCTGCTGCATCTGAAAGGCCACCAGGTGCAGATCCTGACAGTGGGAAATTCCGCAAAGGCCACCGCCGAGAATAAAAAAGAACTGGAGATCGCGAAAAACTATGAGATCCCGGTGATCACGGCAGAGGAATTTCTTTGTGGTTTTAACAAACAGGAATCTGAAAAAACAGTACAGGGGAAGACCGGGGGACAGCGTGCGTATGATATCATCGCAGACGCAGTATTTGGTGTGGGACTTTCCCGAAGAATTGAAGGAGTTTACGGACAATTGCTTGCGTGTTTGAATTCATTGCCGGGAAAAAAGGTAGCAGTAGACATTCCCAGCGGTATTGATGCAGACGACGGTTCTGTGCTCGGCGTTGCTTTTCAAGCAGATCTGACGGTTACATTTTCTTTTGAGAAGGTCGGTATGCGCCTGTTTCCGGGGCAGTCTTATTGTGGAAGGATCATCTGTCGCAGCGTAGGGATTGATGAACACAGCTTCCTTGCCGGTAATGAGCGCGGACATGAGCCGGCCATGGCAGCACTGACAGTTGAGGATCTTGCTATGATCCCGGAACGTCGCCCGCATACCAATAAAGGATCTTACGGTAAGGTTCTGGTGATCGCAGGCAGTGTGAATATGGCGGGGGCTGCGATTTTCAGCGCAAGAGCGGCATATCTGTCCGGTTGCGGACTGGTCCGTGTGCTGACCCCGGAGGAAAATCGTACGATCATTCAGGGTACGCTTCCGGAGGCAGTGCTAACTACCTACAACGGAAAAAAGCCGGATATGGAGACTGTGATATCTGCAATGCAGTGGGCGGATGTGATCGTCTGCGGGCCCGGGCTTGGCACATCGGATGCTGCACAAAAACTGGTGCAGGCAGTGCTCAAGAACGCGGCAGTTCCTGTGGTTTTGGATGCCGATGCATTAAATCTGATCGCAAAAGAGCCGGATATACTCAGAAAACCCCATACAGAGCTGATCGTCACACCGCATCTTGGTGAGATGGCACGTCTGCAGGGCGTGACTGTTTCTTATATTCAGGATCATCTGGTGGAGACTGCGGAGGAATTTGCACGTACGTACAATCTGATCTGTGTATTGAAGGATGCCAGAACGATCTCCGCAATCCCCTATTCACGTACTTAAATCAATTTGTCTGTAAATAACGTAATGTCTACCGGCGGAAGCGGCGATGTTCTGACAGGAGTGATCGCAGGATTGATCGCACAGGGGGCAAAGCCCGAGTTAGCGGCTCCGCTTGGCGTGTATATCCATGGTCTCGCAGGAGATGCTGCAGCTGATTCCTGTGGCCGATACAGTCTGATGGCCGGATCGCTTCTGGAAGCACTTCCGGATATATTTAAAAAGAAAGAAGGCATAGAATCATGGTAACTCATCCAAGGGTGCATGCAGACATTGATCT
>JAQYOU010000038.1 GCA_028727105.1 bacterium | reverse complement strand
AAATCTTCAGAGCCAAGGCAATCGATAAAAATATATGAGTCATGCTTGCATGAACGAATATATTTTGGGAGATTTCTTTGGCGAGATGGGGTCTGAAGATTTACAAAAAATGAAATAGAAAGAAGGAAATCACATGGCAGTATTAGAACATTTAGAGCCGAAAAAAGTATTTCACTATTTTGAGGAGATCTGCAATATCCCGCACCCCTCCTATAAAGAAAAAAAGATCAGTGATTATCTGGTAAATTTTGCAAAAGAGCACGGGCTGGAGCACTATCAGGACGATCTGTACAACGTGGTCATGATCGCACCTGCAACAGCAGGCTATGAAAACGAAGAACCGGTCATTTTGCAGGGGCACATGGATATGGTCTGCGAGAAAGCGCCGGGTGTGGAGATCGATTTTGAGAACGAAGGATTAAAGCTTCTGATCGACGGCGATTATGTAACCGCTGACGGAACAACCTTGGGCGGCGACGACGGCATCGCCATCGCCTATGCACTGGCAATCCTGGATTCGCCGGAGATTGCGCACCCCAGGCTGGAGGTCATTATCACCGTTTCTGAGGAAGTAGGTATGGAAGGTGCCACAGGCATCGACCTGTCTATGCTGCAGGGGCATAAAGTGCTGAACCTTGATTCTGAGGCGGAGGGCGTGATGACGGTCAGCTGTGCAGGCGGAAACAGCAGTATCTGCCATATCCCGATGAACTACGAAGCAGCTCAGGGAACACCGCTTACCGTAGCTGTCAAAGGCCTGAAGGGCGGACATTCCGGTGTGGAGATCGATAAGGGAAGAGCAAATGCGAACCTGGTGATGGGCCGACTGCTTCTGACACTGGATCAGGCGGGGCTGGAGTATGGTATCGCATCAATGGCCGGCGGTGCAAAGCAGAATGCGATCCCCCGGGAAGCAACCGCAGCTATCGTTACAGCACCGGAGAAAAAAGCTGCAGTCATCTCATGCCTGCAGGAGACGATCGCACAGATCAAAAAAGAGTATGCAACGACAGACCCGGACCTCACACTGGAAGTGTCTGAGCAGGCAGAAGCCGCACAGGTGCTGACCAAAGAAAGCAAGGACAAAGCAGTTCTTCTGCTCAACAATCTGCCCGGCGGCATTCAGGCAATGAGCGCAGATATTGAAGGTCTTGTGGAAACCTCATTAAATATGGGTGTTGTCGTTTTGGATGAAAAGGAACTGCGCATGGAGTTTGCAGTTCGAAGCTCCCTGATCACAGCCCGTGATGCAGTGACTGCGCGGATCCGCAATATGGTAGAATTTGTTGGTGGAACGCTGGATGTAAACGGCATTTATCCCGCATGGGAGTACAAAAAGGACTCTGTGATGCGTGAGGATGCAGCGCGCATTTTTGAGCAGATGTACGGAAAAGCTCCGAAGATCGAAGCGATCCATGCAGGCCTGGAATGCGGTATTTTAGCAGGAAAGATCAAGGATCTCGATGGCATTTCCATTGGACCCGACATGATCGGAATTCACACCTTTGAGGAAAAATTGTCGATCTCATCCACAAAGCGTGTGTATGAATTTGTGCTGGAAGTATTGAAGTGTAAACATTAGGTAATTGCGACAAGTAGCGAGAGCGTGCCTGCCATACATGTGCTCGCATGACCAAAAACGTAACGTCAATCGTTTCACAATTATCAGTGTCAGGCATGAGTAAAAGGAGATGAATTCACGAATGAAAGCAGTAATATTTGACTTGGATGGCACACTTTTAGATACCTTGCAGGATCTGTGCAACAGCACAAATGCAGCACTGGTGCAGTTCGGTTATCCGACGCGCACGCTGGATGAGGTGCGCAGCTTTGTTGGTAACGGTGTGAAACTGTTGATCCTGCGTGCACTCGGCATCGAAAAGCCTGAGGATTGTCCGGATTTTGATGATGTATTTGCGGCATTTCGGGCGCACTACGCGATCCACAGCAACGACTGCACCTGTGCATATCCGGGCATACCGGAGCTTCTGTCAAAGCTGAAGGAGGCAGGCGCACCCATGGCCATCGTGTCCAACAAGCTGGATGCGGCCGTGAAACAGCTGAATGACATTTATTTCAAAGAATATATTTCCGTGGCGATCGGAGAAAACGAAGCAGCCGGAGTAAAGAAAAAACCCGCACCGGACACGGTTTACGCGGCACTGCGGGAGCTTGGCGTTTCTCCGAAGGATGCGGTCTACGTGGGTGACTCCGAGGTGGATATCGCTACTGCAAAAAATGCCGGGATCCCGTGCATCAGCGTGACCTGGGGCTTTCGCGATAGCGCGTGGCTTTTGGAACACGGCGCAGAACGTTTATATGACACACCGGAGCAGGTGTGGGATGTGCTTGTGGCTGGAAAAGTGGGCGAATGATGAGCATTCACGTTGCCGGAACAAACAGGAAATGAACCCCTTTTGTTCAGAACCTCATCACGCACCCTGCTACGGGGCGTGGAGAGAACATGTAACAGGAAATTAGGCGGTTGCGTTGACAGCCGCCGTTTTCTATGCTACAATACTTTAGTCATTAAAAGCGTTAAACCGCAACACTTTAACGCGATAAAATGACAGACAATTACAATACTGTATGCTCCGGTTCAAAGCATCTGACTGGGAGCATCGGACAGTAAGAAAAGAGGATTAGTTATGATCGCAAAAATTTTGATGCTGGTCATCTTCTTTGGAGTGATGATCGCAATCGGCTTGTATTGTCGCAAGCATGCAACAGATGTCAATGGATTCGTTCTCGGCGGCAGAAGCGTCGGCCCGTGGCTGACCGCATTTGCATACGGAACATCTTATTTCTCGGCAGTTGTATTTATCGGTTATGCCGGACAGTTTGGATGGAAATACGGTATCGCTGCCACATGGATCGGACTTGGAAATGCAGTGATCGGATCGCTGCTGGCATGGGTCGTATTAGGACGCCGCACACGTGTTATGACCCAGCATCTGGACTCCGCTACCATGCCTGAGTTTTTTGGAAAGCGCTTTGACAGCCCTGCCTTGAAGATCTGCGCATCTGTCATTGTATTTATCTTCCTGATCCCGTATACCGCATCATTATACAATGGACTTTCACGTCTATTCGGAATGGCATTTAACATCGATTTTAAGCTTTGTATCGTGATCATGGCAGTGCTCACGGGCGTTTATGTCATCGCCGGCGGTTATATGGCAACTGCCATCAACGACTTCATTCAGGGCTGTGTCATGCTGATCGGTATCATCGCGGTCATCGGTGCCGTGCTGAACATGAACGGCGGTCTGATGGGTGCGCTGGATGGACTGGCACGCATCGAGGATCCGGCGGTTGCAACCACACCCGGTGTGTTTAACTCCTTCCTGGGACCGGATCCCATCAACCTGTTGGGCGTTGTCATCCTGACCTCCCTTGGAACCTGGGGCCTTCCTCAGATGGTACAGAAATTCTATGCGATTAAAAACGAAAACCAGATCCGCAAGGGTGCGGTGATCTCCACATTCTTTGCACTGGTGGTTGCCGGCGGATGCTATTTCCTCGGCGGTTTCGGACGTTTATTCTCTGATCAGGTCGACATCGCAGCAAACGGATATGATTCCATCATTCCTACGATGCTGTCCGGGCTTCCGGATCTTCTGATCGGACTGGTCGTGATCCTGGTGCTCTCAGCGTCTATGTCAACGCTGTCCTCACTGGTCATTGCCTCCAGCTCCACCCTCACCATTGACGTGCTGAAAAACCACGTGATCAAAAAAATGGATGAGAAAAAACAGCTGCTGTGCATTCGTGCGCTGATCGTTGTATTTATCGCGATCTCAGTGGTCATCGCCATCGTACAGTATACAAATAATGTAACCTTCATCGCACAGCTCATGGGTGTTTCCTGGGGAGCACTGGCAGGCGCGTTCCTTGCTCCGTTCCTCTATGGTCTTTACTGGAAAAAGACCACAAAGCTGTCTGTATGGGTCAGCTTCATCTTTGGCGCGGGCATCATGGTATTGAACATGCTGGTACGCAGCTCTTTCCCGACCCTGCTCCAGTCACCGATCAACTGCGGTGCATTCGCAATGCTTGCAGGCCTTGTGATCGTTCCGGTTGTCAGCCTGATCTCACCGAAGCAGGACGAAAAAGCAGTGGAAGAGATCTTCTCATGCTACGATCAGACCACCCAGGTGCGCAAGTCACAGTCCCTCGGCAACGAATAAACGGGTGGCTGCCGCACAACTACATATACGAAAATCTTCAGAGGCATCGACACATGGTAGGTGCCTCTGCTTTTTGTATGCAGCGAATGCAACCGCCCTACCATGTTACATTGTTTCTTGTTGCGCCAGGCATCACAGCATCTTCTTCCGTCTCCGTTGTGCGAAACGTTCCTCTGAGCCTCCGCAAAACAAAAATCGTGTTCAGCAAAGGCTTCCACGATTTTGGAGTCTCAGCTCCACCGCACAACAAAGTCGACGGAAGTAAGATGGCTGCGATGCCTGATTCGTCCCACAAAATGATACGCTTGGGAACTGTGCATGCCTCGATAACCTTGGCGCAGCGGCTGCAAGCGGCGTTTCGTGCCCTGACTTTGTTGCACGATGGAACGGAGACTTGACACCGTGGAAGCCTTTGCTGAACACGGTGTGTGTTTTACAAGGCTCCGTGGAATGAACCGTGCAACGGAAGGGCAGAAATGCGCTTGCAGCCGTTGCTCATAGATATAGCGTAGCCCGCACTTACTTCAGGTGCATGCATTGGCGGCACAGCTGCTCCAGCTGCTTCATTTGCTGCAGCACAAAACGCTGCCCGTGAGAAGGCAGACTGCGGTACAGGTCCAGTAATTTTAGTTCATCCTCAGGTCGATAAAACGGATATTTTTCATCGGAAAGTCCAAGAAGATAGTCAGAAGACGTGTGCAGATACCGGCTGGCTCTGCGGATCAGACTCAGGTTCAGCCAGCGCCTGCCTTTCAGGTAATTGTTCATGGTAGAACCCGACACCTGAAGGGCATCCGCCAGCTGCTTTTGAGAAATGTTTTGCTCATGCATAAGTTCCAAGATACGTTTCGTAGTTGCTTCCATTTGTAGTACTCCTTTTGCAGCCAAAGAAAAAGCTGCAGCCTTTCAAAAATTCGAAAAGAGTATACAGCAAAAACCAAACGAGGGGAATCACGCTATTGCCAGCCTCCGTCAATTGTGAGTATCTGTCCGGTCAGGTAGGCAGGTGCGGTGGCCAGCTGCCAAGCCAGATCGGCCACCTCCTCCGGGGTACCGAAACGCCCCATCGGGATCTCGTCCTCCAGTGCGTGTCGTTCGTCGGCATTAAAACAGCCGTTCATCCGCGTGTCGATCACGCCGCAGGCGATCGCATTGACAGAGATATGACTGGGAGCGAGCTCCTTGGCCAGCGCTCTGGTAAAGCTGTTCACGCCGCCCTTGGAAGCAGAGTATGCCACCTCACAGGAAGCACCAACATTGCCCCAGACCGAAGAAATGTTAATGATGCAGCCGGATTTGTTGTGTACCATGTAGGGGATGGCCTCATGGCAGCAGGAAAACACGCTGGTCAGATTCGTTGCAATGACCCGGTTCCAATCCTCAATGGAAAGATCCGTCAGCAGGCCAATGTGGGAAATGCCGGCATTGTTCACAAGGATGTCGACACCTCCGAAAGCAGCCTTCGCCTGCGCGAATAATTCGCAGACAAAAGCGTGATCGCTGACATCACCGGGTATCGCCAGTGTCTGGATGCCGTAGCTTTGCTGCAGCTCCCTGGCGAAATCCTCCAAAAGAGTAATGTCGGTTTTACAGTTTAAAACAAGAGAGAAACCCTCCAGTGCAAAGCGCTTTGCGATCGCCCTTCCGATGCCGTGGGAGGCTCCTGTGATCAGTATTGTTTGACGTTTCATATAATTCTCCAAAGTTTATAGAATTTTTATATATTTTATATCAAAAAGACTGGTTTTTAAAGATGAAATTTGCTAAAATTATCTCACAAATAATCTCAAAAAGGAGATGGTCATATATGAAGATAACGATCAGTGGAAAAAACCTTGATGTGACAGAGGGACTGCGCAAAGCAGTAGAGGACAAGCTTGCAAAGCTGGAGAAATATTTTACTCCTGATACAGTTTGCAACGTAACACTCAGCGTAGAAAAAGAGCGGCAGAAAATGGAGGTCACCGTCCCCATGAAAGGACATATCATCCGCGCGGAGCAGCAGAGTGATGATATGTATGTGACGGTCGATCTTGTCGTAGATGTCATTGAGGCACAGTTAAAAAAATATCGCAAGAAATTGATCGATAAGCAGCAGAATACAGACAGCCTGCGCAAGGAATTCGTGGAGGAAGAGGCCGTAGACGATGAGGAGATCCGTATTGTCCGCGCCAAGAAATTCGGAATGAAGCCGATGTTCCCCGAAGACGCCTGCGTACAAATGGAGCTTTTGGGACATAATTTCTTTGTGTTCAGCAACGCTGAGACCGGCCAGGTGAACGTAGTTTATAAGCGTAAGGATAAGAGCTATGGACTGATCGAGCCGGAATTCTGATCATCCGCTATTCTTGCAGTTATTAAGAAAAAACAGCACTTTTCATTTCGGGAAGATTGCTGAAAATGTAAGAAAAAAGGAGACACATTGAAAATACCCTTACGATGCAGGACAGCTATACTGTATACAGATACATAACGGTGCAGCCCGGAGCTAAAATGCCCCGGCATCGGATGGTCTGTAACAGGGGGTAAGGAAAATGATCTACTACAGAATGGGGGATGTGATCAAAGAACTTCGTGATCGCTTACACATGACACAAGAAGAGCTGGCGGCAGGTATCTGTTCCGTCAGCTCTGTTGCAAAGATTGAAAAGGGCAGCCAAAGTCCGTCAGGCCGCGTGGCAGAAGCACTGCTTCGCCGTCTGAAGGATGCGGGCTGCTTTTTTACGGGCTTTTCGCAGCCGGAGGAATTGCTGGAGTTAAAAAGCTGGGATCGTGTGGTGGAGCAGGCAAAAAACAGCGGAAAAAGGGGTTCGTTATTCGAAGAACAGTTTTACGCATACGTTTTGGCACAAGAGAGAAAAAAAGCAGGTATGGATCACTCGGTACAGCTGCTGGATCTGATGAAGATCCTGGTGATGTCCATGCCGCTGGATGAGCTGTATGATGAGACAGCAACGCGCAAAACCTACACCTATCTGGAACTGTATCTCTTAAACAGTATTGCAGTGGAATTCTATTACATGAACAGCTTTGAGTCCGCCAACCGGATCCTGGAGCGGCTCAGTGATTACCTGGAAAAATGGCACGCAGGAGGTGAGATCGGGCGATACCTGTATCCGGTGGTATGCAACAATCTGGCAGCTGTTAAGCTGAGCACCGGACTTATGCATCCGGCCTATCTGGCATGTGATAACGGGATCGGCAGCTGCCTGAAAAACAGTGTGATGATGCCGCTGCCAAGCCTGTATGGAAATTTCAGCAACGTACTGTATGCCCTGGGTGAAACCGCAAAGGCGCAGCAGGCCGACTCCCGCATGCGGGCGCTTCGCGCGATCCTTGCGGACAGCCCGGACGGATCCGGTCCCATCGAGCTGGAACTGCTCAAGGACAGCTGTCTCATGGCCTTCGTCTGGTAGGGATGATTGCCCTCGCGCTTTTGGGCATCGACAAGGCTGGCGGAAGTATCTCTATGTCAAACACGCTCTCGCTCCGTTCCGAACGCAGCGGATGCTAAGAAATTTTCATCGTTTACACTCGAAAATTTCAAGCACCGGCGTTCTCCAAGGGTTTGCCATCAGAGATCACTTTCGCCAGCCTGTCCCACTATGTTTTCGAACGCTCGGGCATTGCTTTCGAATAGACAGAATTTTGATACTGAATTTGTGCATCGCTTCGATAACCCTCGCGTAGCGAATACAACCGACATTTGATTTCACGACTTTGTTGCACGATGGAGAGGAGACTTGGCACCGTGGAAGCCTTTGCTGAACACGGTGCGTTTTTACAAGGCTCATCGGAATGGGTCGTGCAACGGAGTGAAACAAATGCGGTTGTAAATTCGCTACTCGTAACGTAAACTAGTACATTGAACGGAGCGCGCGAAAAAGACTTGTCAGCAACGGGGAAATGGAGTAGGATAGGAGAAAGAAAAACGCATATACTGTTAGGAAAACAGAAGATCCGCAGCGGCAGGCAAAGCTCACGCCGCATGCGATCAGACAGGAGAGAAGTATGAATATCGTAGTTTTAGCAGGCGGCTTAAGCCCGGAGCGGGATGTATCACTGGTAACGGGAAGCAAGGTAAGCGAGGCCCTGCGGGAAAATGGACATAAGGTAATCCTGATGGATGTATTTATGGGACGAGAGGGAGACGACGTAGCAGACTGGTTCGAAAAAAGCGAAGAAGTCAGCGTAACCGTGACAGGAATCCCGGAGACCGCACCGGATCTGGCAGCAGTCAAGGCATCCAGAGCAGATCAGTCAGACTGCTTCTTCGGACCAAACGTCATCGCGCTGTGCCAGATGGCAGACATCGTATTTATGGCACTTCATGGAGAAAATGGCGAAAACGGCAAGATCCAGGCCACATTTGACCTGTTCGGTATCCGTTATACCGGATCCAATTACCTGTCCAGCGCCATCGCAATGAACAAAGAGCTGGCAAAAAAAGTGCTGGCATCAGGCGGAGTCCCCGTGCCCCGTGGATTTTCCGTAAAAAAAGGTGTGGAGACAACCAAGCAGCCCGGTTTCCCCTGTGTGGTAAAACCCTGCTGCGGCGGTTCCAGCATCGGTGTATCCATCGTCAACGATCAGGCAGCGTATGAAAAAGCGCTGGAAGAAGCCTTCCTTTGGGAGGATGAGGTCGTGGTGGAACAGTACATTCAGGGACGGGAATTCGCCATCTGCGTCATCGATGGAAAGGCACTTCCCGTCATCGAGATCGCACCCATCAGCGGATTTTATGACTATAAGAACAAATACCAGGCTGGAAGCACCGTGGAGACCTGCCCTGCGGAACTGCCTGAGATCCAGACAAAGGAAATGCAGCATTACGCGGAACTGGCAGCACAGGTCATCGGACTGGATACCTACTCCCGCATGGACTTTTTGATGGATGAGGAAGGACGGATGTACTGTCTGGAGGCAAATACCCTGCCGGGAATGACACCTACCAGTCTGATCCCCCAGGAGGCAGCAGCCATCGGCGTAAGCTATAACGAGCTGTGCGAGCAGCTGATACAGATATCGTTAAAAAAGATGAAAGCTACTGTTTAACACAGGTCAAAGCGGAACTGCGCAGACCTTGAGAATATGATTCAGGAGAAACTTGCATGAAAGGCATGACGATCGAACGGATGGCACAGGCGTGCCATGCGCGCATATGCAAAAAGCCTGTAGATCAGGCGGTATTCGAAAAAGAAGCAGCCGGCATTGTGACCGACAGCCGACAGGCGAAAGAGGGGTTTGTGTTTGTGGCATTGCCCGGAGAACGGGTAGATGGACATGATTTCATTCCCCAGGTGTTTGAAAACGGTGCACTGGCGGTTGTCTGTGAGCGTGAACCGGAGGATGCGAAGGGCATCTGCCTGCTGGTGGAATCCACCAGAGAGGCGTTAAAAAAGCTGGCAGCGCTCTACCTGGATGAACTGGACATTCCGGTGGTAGGGATCACCGGAAGCGTTGGAAAAACAAGTACCAAGGAAATGATCGCGTCCGTTTTGGCGCAGAAATATCAGGTACATAAAACGGCAGGAAATTTTAACAACGAGATTGGATTACCACTCACGGTCTTTGGCCTTACAGAGGAACATGAGGTGGCAGTGCTGGAGATGGGTATCTCGGACTTTGGCGAGATGAGCCGGTTGGCGGCGGTTGCCCGTCCGAAGGTGTCCGTGATCACGAACATCGGCATCTGTCATCTGGAAAACCTTGGAACCCGCGATGGCATTCTCAAAGCAAAAACAGAGGTGTTTGACTATCTGCGGGATGACGCGACGGTCATTTTAAACGGAGACGATGACAAGCTTTGCACCGTGGCGGCCGTACAGGGAAAGACGCCCGTGTTTTACGGAATGGGTGAAAAACTGCCCGAAGGCGCAGCCTATGACAAAAAGTCGATCTATGCAGCTGCGGTGGAAAACAAGGGGCTGCGCGGCATTGACTTTGATCTGCATCTGCCCGGGGGCACGCATCGCGTCCATGTTGCCATTCCGGGAGAACACAATGTATACAACGCCATGGCGGCAGCAGGGGTCGGTCTGGCTCTTGGCCTGTCCGAGCAGGAGATCTGCGCAGGCATCGAGGCGGCCCGCACCATCGGCGGACGCACCAACCTGATCGAGGCGCATGACTATCTTGTGATCGATGACTGCTACAATGCAAATCCGGTGTCCATGAAAGCTGCCCTTGATGTGCTGACCCAGGGCGAGGGCCGCACCATCGCGGTGCTCGGTGATATGTTTGAGCTGGGAGCAGACGAAAAACAGCTCCACTACGAGGTGGGCGCCTATGTGGCAGAAAAGAAGATCGACTGGCTGTTTGCGGCCGGAGAACTGTCGAAGGAGCTGGTGCGGGGCGTGGAGGAATATCCGGATCACACGACACAGTATGACTATTTTGGCACGGATGTGGACGCGCTCTGTGCGCGCGTCTGCGAATTTGTCCGTCCGGGTGACACCATACTCATCAAAGCATCCCATGGCATGAACTATCCGAGAATCGTGCAGGCATTGACAAAATGAACATAGAAAAAGAATCCTGTCCGGAGCGGCAGGATTCTTTTTTGCGTAAACGATCAGTTTTTTAAGTTCAGCATTTACATGCTCCGATGCTTTTCCAGCATCCTTGTGATCTCGGCCTGACAGTAGCTGCCAAGCTTCTTTTTGTCTTCCTTGGAAAGAGCGGCTACATCGATGGGTGCGCCGTATTCCAGGATCACGCGGGCCTTGCGGATGAAAGGAACGTGCTTTTCAAAAATATCGGCAGAACCGGTCATTGCCATCGGCACGATCTTGCAGCCGGTCTTCTCGGCGATCTTTAGGCTGCCCTCCTTGAAGGGGAGCATGTCCAGCTCGTCTGTTCCTTTTCCCCGGGTTCCCTCCGGGTAGATACACATGGAGATACCGTTTTTGACATTTTCGATGCCCGCAAGGATCGTCTTCAAGCTCTCTTTGATATCCTCGCGATTGATAAACAGACAGTTCAGCCGCTTCATCCAGGTGGAGAGAAGGGGAATCTTCAGCATGCTGTCCTTTGCGATGTATCCGGTCAGACGCGGACAGCGGGCATAGGAGATCACGATGTCGAAATAGCTGCGGTGGTTGCCGATGTAGAGTACGGGTTCATCTGTGGGTACCTGATCTTCGCCGATCACGGTAAGCTTTACGCCGGAGATCACGCAGATACACCGGAACGCCCACTGCACGAGGCGCAGCTGTGCCAGCGCAGCGGCATCTTTCCATTTCTCATTTCTGGAGATCAGCCAGAAAATTCCAAGAACCGGAATCCCAAGGATTAGATAGAGTATTACATACAATACAACAAAAAATGTACGAATCATAACGTTGGACCTTTCATATACATAGATACAAAAAGTATAGCATAAAAGAAACCATTCTGACAATACGTGAATCAAAGGGAGGGCGCTATGAAACAGGTAAAATATGAAGAAAAGAAGGAAGCTGTGCAGAACCACAAGATCAGGACATGCAAAAAGATCCTCCGGTATGCCAAGCTGGGATTATTGGCGGTGCTTGGTGCGTGTCTGCTTGCAGGCTGTGAGATCGAGGAGGGGAACCGCAAAAAGCTGTCGGAGCCGGATTACACCCTGGTGGCGCAGGAGGATATTCCCCAGGAGCTGATGGAGCAGATCGAGGAGGCAAAAACAGAAGAAATGAAGCTGACATTTGCGGACGATGGGGCTCTCTATATCGTGAGGGGATATGGTGAACAGCCGGCCGGAAGCAGCATACAGATACTGGAATTGTATACCACAAAAGACGGTATCGTATGTGACACACAGCTGGTGGGAGGCGGAAAAACCGCAGAAAACGACACCACAAGTGCATTTCCATATATAGTGGTGAAGCTCCTGTGTGATGAACAAAATGTTGTGTTTGAGTGATTTTCGGTCATTGACACCACACTATATCTTGTGGTATACTAGTTTCGGTTGCTAGATGCCCGTTCAGCTCGAAGCATTTACTGCTGAGAGCGTGAGAAAATGATTCAGGTGTGCAAAAATTCCATTGCGTAGCAATTTGGAATGAATTTTTGCATCAGAGTTGCGAAGGGACTGAGCAACTATGGAAGAATTCATTACAATAGCATAAGGGAGGAACAAGGATGAAACAATCTGAGATCAGCAAGGTGCGTGCATCAGTGCACCAGCGTTGTGGCAACAAGGTTGTGATTCAGTTGGATCGTGGACGCAACAAGGTCGATATTCAGGAGGGCGTCATTCAGAACGCATATCCCAGTGTATTTACCATTCTTGTAGACAGCACCGATGGAACTAATCCACCGCAGCTTCTGTCCTTTTCCTACACTGATATCATTACCAGAGATATCCGGATGAAATTGTGCTGATTGCTTTGGAAGGGCAATGCACACTTATGCAAAAAGAATCGTAAAGATTCGCATAAAGATCTCCATTTTTGAATACTTATTGATAAGTAAGTCAAAAACGGAGGTCTTTTTGTTATGGAAGCAGCAGAATATTTAGAGTGCGAACGCCGCCAGTTTCACGCCATCTGCGAAAAGGGAAGGGCGATCACGCAGGTCACGTTAGACGATGACTACAATCTGGCGGAATACAAGCCGGACATATTAAAGATCATTGAAGAAAAGGGGCAGGTGCGCATGGATGAGGTGAAGGTGGAAACGGAACTCGTCCGCCTGCGCGGCGCGCTTCACTTCGAAGTGTTATACCGCAGCAACGGCGCAGAAGGCTATTTCGGCCATCTGCAGGGCGAGATCCCCTTTCAGGAAACCGTGCGCATGGAAGGGGCGGGAGAATACGATACGGTCAGCGTGGATCCGCAGATCGAGGACCTGTCCATCGGAATGATCAACTCCCGAAAGCTGGAGATCCGTGCCCTCATCACCCTGCAGCTGCAGCTGAAGCAGCCCTGTGTACATGCGCTGGCAACCGGTCTGGAAAACGAGCAGGGAGAAAACGTACAGCTGAGAAAGGAGCAGGTGGAGGCATTAGAGCTTTTGGGCCAGAAAAAAGATACAAGCCGTTTCCGCACGGAGCTGTCACTGCCCTCAAACAAGCCCGGCATCCGGGAAATCCTTTGGTATTCCCTGCAGCCGCGGGGCATCGAAAGCCGGCTTTTGGAGGGAAAGATCGATCTGAGTGGAGAACTGTTCATACATATGGTCTATCTGGGAACCGGGGAAGCGGATCAGCTGCAATGTCTGGAACTGGCGGTGCCCTTGCAGACGCAGGTGGACGCGGAAGAAGCAGATCCGGGAATGATCTCCTGGGTGCGTGTGCGCCTGGCCCAGGGCGATCTGGAGGCGGCGGAGGATTTTGACGGGGAAGACCGCATGCTGCAGCTTTCGGCAGTGCTGGAGGTGGACTACACCCTGTGGCAGGAACAAACACTGGAGCTATTGCAGGATGCGTATGCGACAGACCGGGAATTAAACTGCATGCAGGAGGACATCCGTCTGCAGCGGCTGCTCATAAAAAACGATTCCAGATTCCGGTTAAACGAGCGCATCACGCTGGATACAGCCGCTCAGGTGCTTCAGATCTGCTCCTGCGTGGGAGAGGTTCAGGTAGAAGAGGTGACCCCCGCCGACGGAAGCATGGAGGTGTCGGGAATCCTGAAAATGAAGCTGCTCTACATCGCGGCAAATGATGAAATGCCGCTCATGACCGTGGATGAAACACTGCCCTTTACGGAGTCTGTGGAAGTGCCGGGGGTTCGGGCAGACATGGCAGACATCAGCTACGAGCTGGAGGCGGGGATCGATCAGCTGACCACTGCCCTGATCGACCAGAGCCAGGTGGAGTGCAAGGCCCAGATCCGTCTTTGCATGATCCTGTTTGAGAACCAAAACATGAAAAATGTGGAAAAAATAGAAAGCAGTGAACCGGATGGAGCAGCGCTCCGGATGCAGCCCGGAATGATCGGCTACATTGTGAAAAACGGTGATAAACTGTGGGATATCGCCAAGGAATACCGTGTCACGATGCGCCAGCTCATGGAGCTGAACGACCTTTCCGACGAGACGATCCACCCTATGGATAAGCTCATGATCGTAAAGACCATTGGTTGAAATTAGAACGGCGGCATGTTATACTACCTATGTATGTGGAGTATGATATGCCGCATCAAACAGGGATTGGAACCGTTGTTTACAGGTTTTTTATACGGGAGGAATACATGATACGAGAGAGAAACGGCAAACGGATCATTGCAGCTGCGCTGGTTATGGCGTTGATGGGTGGCATGACGCAGAGTATCGGAGCGTCGGCGATCCGCGACGCGCAGGACAAGATCAACGAGGCAAACCAGCAGTTGAACGAGACAAAAGGTACGATTTCGGATATTGAGAAAAAACAGAATTCCCTTCAGCAGGAGATCGACGCGCTGGATACGGAACTGGTAGCGCTCCTTTTGGACATCGATGTGCTAAAGGACGAGATCGCCCAGAAGGAAGCAGATATCGAGCAGGCTACTTTGGATCTGGCAGAGGCGGAGGAAACCGAAAAAACACAGTATGAGAGCATGAAAAAGCGCATCCGCTTCATGTATGAGCGCGGCGATAATGCCCTGGTGGAATCGCTTCTTGGCGCAGGAAGCATGGCGGATGTGTTAAACCGTGTGGAATATTTCAATCAGATCTACGAGTATGACCGCACGATGCTGACGGAGTATCAGGACACGGTACAGCAGGTGGCTTCCTTAAAGGAAACCCTGGAGCAGGAGCAGCAGGATATGCTGGCGCTGAAGGAAAATCAGGAGCAGCAGTCCAAAGAGCTGGAAAAAATGCTGACAAAAAAACGTGCCACCATGGATGACTTTGACACGAAGCTTGCAAAGGCAGAAGCGCTGGCAGCACAATATAAGCAGACCATTCAGGAACAGAATAACATCATCGTTGCAGAGCAGGCGCGCATCGCGGCAGAAGAAGCAGAGCGCAGGCGCCAGGAGGAAGAGAGAAGGCGTCAGGAAGAGGAACGGCGCAGACAGGAAGCACTCCAGCAGCAGCAACAGCAGCAGGGAACAAGCTCCGGTAACAGCTCCGGAGGAAGCTCCAATGTGCCGGCTGACAACGGCGCAAATCCCGCCTACCAGACCAATATCAGTGGTCAGGAGGTCGTTAACTTTGCCATGCAGTTCGTCGGAAATCCGTACGTCTGGGGCGGAACCAGTCTGACCAACGGTGCGGACTGCTCCGGATTTGTCATGAGTGTATTCGGGCATTTTGGCATCAGTCTTCCCCACAGCTCCTACATGCTGCGCAGCTGCGGACGAGCTGTCAGCTACAGCAATGCACAGCCCGGAGATCTGATCTGTTACAGCGGACACGTAGCGATCTACGCCGGAGGCGGCCGCATCGTAGGTGCCCAGAGCTCGGCAACCGGCATCGCAACACAGAACGCAACCTACCGTACCATTCTCGCCGTGCGGCGTGTACTATAACAAACGGTGTAAAAGATCGGCGGACAGCCGCCGGGGTGCATAGCATGAAGAAAAAAAGAATCAGAAACTGCCTGAGGGGTTGTCTTTTGGCGGCGTTGTTCCTCGGTGCATGTGTTTGCACGGCAGGCTGCGGAGGCAGGCAGAGAACCATCACCTTTAACGAGCATCTGGATGAGATCGTGCTGGAATTGGACGGGCAGGAATACCCGCTCCGGGAGCTGGCGTTTTATGTAGCATACGAGGAACAGCTGATCCAGGAGCAGGCACTGGCCTATGACGCATCCAACCCGGGTGCGTACTGGAACACACACATCAACGGCCATTTTATTCGCATCAAGGCCCGGGAGGAGGCCATGGATCAGGCAATCCATGACCTGATCTTCTACGGTCTGGCACAGGAGCTTGGCATGGAGCTGGATCAGGAGGAGATCGACTACGCCACGGGGCGCAGCGAGGATTTCTGGATGAATCTGGGCGAACAGGCACAAAACCGGCTGGGCATCACAAAGGAGGAACTGACAGAGGACCTGCTAAGGATGGCGTTGGCGCAGAAATATCAGCAGCTTTACGCGGCGATGAACAATGTCCCGGAAGAGGACTATGATGCCAGCGGGGCTGCGTATGAGACATTATTGGGAGAGCATACATACAAGATCAGAGACCGTCTTTGGGAAGAGGTTTCCATGGGGCATGTGACGCTGGATCAATAACGAGAATAAAACTAGGAATGACAAAAAGGAGACAGACAATCATGAACCTGCAGCAAATGGGAAACTTTGGAGCAAAAAAACAGATCACCATCGGGCGCAACGATCCCTGCTGGTGCAAAAGCGGCAGAAAATATAAGCAGTGCCATATGGCAATGGACGAAAAAATCAAAAGGATACAGGATTCCGGACACATCGTACCGGACCACAGCATCATCAAAACGCCGGATCAGATCGCAGGCATCCGACAGAGCGCAAAGATCAACATCGCGGTGCTGGATTATGTAGCAGAGCACATCAAAGAAGGCATCACTACCCTTCAGATCGACCAGTGGGTGTATGACCTGACCACAAAGATGGGCGGCATCCCTGCACCGCTCAATTATCAGGGCTATCCCAAGAGTGTGTGCACCTCCATCAACGACCAGGTGTGTCACGGCATCCCGGACGAAAAGGTTGTTTTAAAAGAAGGGGATATCATCAACGTGGATTGCTCCACCATCTTAAACGGCTATTTCTCAGACTCCTCCCGCATGTTCTGCATCGGCGAAGTAAGCCCGGAGAAAAAACGGCTGGTAGAGGTAACGAAGGAATGCTGCGACATCGGCTTAAAAGAAGTAAAGCCCTGGGGCTTCCTCGGAGACATGGGCCAGGCAGTTCACGATCATGCCTATGCAAACGGCTATACCGTTGTGCGTGAGATCGGCGGACACGGTGTCGGACTGGAATTCCATGAGGATCCCTGGGTCAGCTATAATTCCAAGCGCGGACAGGAAATGCTCATGGTGCCCGGCATGATGTTCACCATCGAACCGATGGTCAACATGGGCAAGGTGGACATCTTTATCGATGAGGCAAACGGTTGGACCGCTTACACGGAGGACGGACTGCCCTCCGCCCAGTGGGAGTACATGGTGCTCGTCACAGAGGACGGCGCAGAGGTGATCTCCTACTAGAAAAAGCGCACTCCGGCAGGGGGAAGCCGCTCCTACGACGGACCAAACGCTTAGCCCAGCACGTCCTCGGCGTGCGTTCCGTCATTTTTTGAAAAAACAGAAAGCTTATTGTTCAGATCACAGGTGGCAAGCAGCACCGCTTTGACGTCCGGGAAACCAAGGGCGCTAAGCCGGGCTGTGAGCCACTTTTTGTCTTTTCCGGAGTGACGCAGATTGTGTTCCATGATGTGTCCGTCGATCACAAGCACTGCCGTCAGATCATCCTCCTGCGGGCTTAGGTTCAGATCATTCACCGTCGCGGGCCGTTCCTGTGTCTTCGGAAGAAAGCTCAGTCTTCCGTTTCCCTCCAGGATCACCGCCTGCAGCTTTGAAATATCAAAATAACCGCTTACCCGGCACTGCTCCAAAAATTCGTTCAGATCGATCTTGGACTTTTTCAGATTCTGCTCGTAGATCACGCCGTGATGCAGAAGGATCAGCGGCTTTCCGTTCATAAAGCGGCGCACCTTGATGGATTTCTCCGTGAGCATCGCCAGTAAAACAGTGACCAGACCATACACGATCATGGCGGTGAGAGGCCGGTGGTAATCCTCCAGATCTGTTGCCAGCTCCGCGGCAATGGAGCCGATCGTGATGCCGTTGATATAGTCAAAAAGGCTCAGCTGCGACATCTGGCGATAGCCCATCAGCTTTGTTAAAAGTAATAAAACGACCAGTGAAACGACAGATAAGACGATCACATGTAAGATCTCCCGCGTCATAACGATCCCTCCTTGCTTTTCATTCACAGACAGTATTTGAAAAAAACAGGTAAAAACAACTGAAAAATACTGGAAAAACGCACTTTTTTTGGATGAAGTGATTCCAAATAAATGCAATTTGTGCTAACATTAACTATATCTATGCAAAAAAACACACGGATCCGAGGAGAAAAAAATGGATCAGACAGGCAAGCAAACAGACACGAGACATACGAACAGAGTGACGATCCTGGGGGCAAGAGGAAGCATTCCGGTCAGCGGAGCAGATCATGTCATCTACGGAGGAGCAACCTCCTGCGTGCTATTGGAGGCTGATACAGCAGTGGAAGTAGAAAAAACGGCAGAGCACGTGATCCTATTTGATGCCGGCAGCGGACTGTTAAACCTGCCGCAGCGGGTGTGGGGAGAGCATGCCACTGTGCATGTGTTTTTGTCACATTTTCATCTGGACCATCTGATGGGTATCCCCATGAGCCACATGCTGTTTGACGACGCCGCAGAGGTACATTTTTATGCAGAAGACGGTGAACGGATCCCTCAGGTCTTTTCACAGATGATGGCAGAGCCGCTCTGGCCCGTGGGCCCCGGCGCGTTTCGGGCAAAGCTCAGCTATCACACCATCGGCTCACAGCCGGTGCGGATCAATCCGCTGCAGGCGGAAAGCGGATCCGAACATCTGCTGACCGTCACAGCCGTTCCGGTCACACATCCGGGCGGCGCGCAGGCCTTTCGCGTGGACTGGGGCGACCACAGCGTCGTCTATGCTACCGACTGCGATCCGGACGAGGGCACGGGCCGTTTTCTGGAATGCTTTGCGGCAGACGCGGATCTGTTTATTTTGGATGCGCAGTATACGGACGAAGAATACGAGCGCAGCAGAGGCTTCGGCCATCCCGGCATGCGCACCTCCGCCCAGATCATCACAGCCAGCGGAGCCAAAAAAGGACTGTTTTTCCATCACGCGCCAAACCACAGGGATGAGCAGCTGAAGGAACTTGAAAACGAACTGCAAAAGCACTGCAAACATATTTCTTACGCACGCGAAGGAGACGTTATTACGTTATGAAACAAGACACACTACAGACAATACTGAACATCGGAATCGCGTTCTCCAGAGAAAAAAACAGGGAGCGGCTGCTGGACCGGATCTTAACGGCGGCCATGGACATCACGCAGTGTGACGGCGGAACACTATACATCAATAACGGCGAAGCCCTGGAATTCAAGATCATGATCACCCGCTCACAGGGCATTCATAAGGGCGGGGAAGCCGGAGAGATCACCCTGCCGGCCGTTCCTTTGTCAGAAAAAAACGTCTGCGCCTGCGGCGTGCTGTTCCGCAGACTGATCAACATACCGGATGTATATGAAAGCGAGCACTACGATTTTTCAGGCCCCAAAAACTATGACGCAATGACCGGGTATCATACCCAGTCCATGATGGTCGTTCCGCTGGAGGATGACAAGGAAAACGTCATCGGCGTGGTACAGCTGATCAACGCCCTGAACGAAGACGGCAAGGTCATCCCCTTTCGGACAGAATATGAGCAGATCCTGCTGGCCATGGGCTCGCAGGCGGCGATCTGCCTTGTAAATATGAATTATTCCCACCAGATCAGGGACATGTTGGACTCCTATGTCCGGGTGATGTCAACCGCCATCGATGCGCGGACACCCTACAACGCCAACCATACAAAAAATATGGTCGCCTACGCCAAGCGGTTCATTAGCTGGTTGCAGGAGCATCACGAGATTTGGAAATTTGACGAAAACAAGACCCAGGAATTCCTGATGAGCGTGTGGCTCCATGATGTGGGCAAGCTGATCACCCCCATGGAGATCATGGACAAGCAGGACCGGCTGGCAGAAAACTACGCGTTCATCATGGACCGGTTTGAAAAGATCCGGCTTTTGGCCCGCATCGAGCAGCTGGAGGGAAAAATCAGCGCCGAAGAACTGGAACAAAAGCTGTTAGTGATCAGAGAAGCAGCAGAGCTGGTAGGAAAAGTCAACAAGATGGGCTTTTTACCGGACGATCTGGAGGAGCAGATCAGGCAGCTGGCAGAGCGCACCTATCTGGAAGAAGACGGCAGCACACAGCCCTGGATCACACCGCTGGAACAGGAAGAGCTGCTGATCAAAAAAGGAACCTTAACACAGTCTGAGCGGGCGATCATGCAGGATCACGTGGAAAAAACCCGGATCATGCTGGAGCAGATGGCGCTGGGAGACGACTACAAAGATGTACTGCCCTGGGCATCCCAGCATCACGAGCTGTTAAACGGCACCGGCTACCCGAAGGGCTTAAAGGGCGAAGAGATCTGCCGCGAAGTGCGGCTGCTCACGATCTTAGACGTATTTGAGGCAATGACCGCCCACGACCGCCCGTACAAAAAAGCCATGCCTGCGGAGCATGCCTTCAAGATCCTGCATCAGATGGCAGATCAGGGGCAGGTCGATGAGGAACTGTTAAACCTGTTCGAACAGAGCAGGGCATGGATCACAGAAACGCAGACCGCAGAAACAGCATAAATCACCCCAAAAGGAATCATAGACAGGCAACCGGACAGGAGGCAGGCAGATGAACAAACGAACGATCCGAACGAAAAAAATATGGAGTATGATATTGGCGGCAGTGCTCATTGTATCAGCAGTCTCGCCGGTAGCAGCGGCAACGGCGCGGGCTACTACCATGAAGCTGGAAAAAACAGAAGGAACCGTCACCCTCAAAACACAAAACGGTTCTGCGCGCAAAATCTCAAAAGGCATGCGCTTGTACAATGGCAATACACTGGCAACCGCAAAGTATAGCTATGCCCATATCAGTCTCGACAGTACAAAAGCCGTCAAGCTGGATCAGAGCTCATCAGCAACGCTTCGCCAAAGCGGGAAGCAGCTGGAGTTACTTGTAAAGAGCGGAAAACTGTTCTTTAATGTAAGCAAAAAGCTGAGTGCCAAGGAAAGCATGAATGTGCGCACCTCCACAATGGTCACCGGAGTCCGTGGAACCTGCGGCGTTGTGGAGTATGTCAATCAAAACAAATCCAAGCTATATCTGATCGAAGGTCAGGTAACCCTTGGAACAGGCCAAAATGCAACCGTCGTGCAAGGCGGCCAAACGGCAACTGTTGTCTTACAGCCGAAACAAGAGACAGGCGGTTCTGAACAGCCGGGCGGCGAAGATAAACCGGGAGAAACGGAGAAGCCCGGAGAAACAGACAAAAAAATGGAACAAAAGATCATGGTGGAAAAACTGACAGAGAAAACCATTCCACCTGTGGCACTTCAGGAGATCGTTGCAAATCCTGTCCTTCAGGAAAAGATCGAGAAGACCACAGAATTAAAGATCGAAAAGATCGAAGAAGCGCTGGAGCAGTTCGAAAAGGAAGAAGCAGAGCGCATAGAGCAGGAAAAAGCGGAGCAGGAGAAAGAAGAGGAACAAGATAAGGAGCAGGAAGACAAGAAAGGGAATGAGAATACCTCATCTTCCGGAGGAGGCTCCTATACTCCAAGCACACCTGTTATTACAGATACAACACTGACAGGAACTGTGTCTGCCGCTGCAATCACAGCTGCGCTTGCATCATACAATACCGTAACGCTGGATTCTGCCGCGACAGCTGGATTAGAAGCTGATGTTACAATTCCTGAAGGAAAGATACTGATTGTAAAAGGTAATGTGACATCACCTACCCAGAAAACATATATCAATGTAGATAATGGAACGTTGGTGGACACAGTAGGAAGTGTACCTGTGTCAAATGACGATTCCCTATTATGCAGTATCAGCCAAAACAAGCATAAAATATATGCAAAAAATCTGAATGCGCAGGTGGCGGCCTATATCAATGATCTGACTAAATCCTTATCAATTACAGCGTCTTTTCAAAATGAGGCGCTTGTGACATCGAATATTACCTTATCAGGGTCCGGGAACAATACACTGACACTATCAATGTCAGACAACACATTAAAAATAACAGCCGGCACATTAACCTTGGGATCGGAGGTTACCATCGAAGGTGCGGTAGCTGATAATAATGATAATGTAACTGCAGTAGTCATGCTTTCCGGTGGCAATTTGGTTATGCAGGGAACAAGCCAAACATTGGCAATAATGATAAAAAACAGCAGTACAGGAAATGCAATCGCACGAACAAGTGGTGAGCTCACATGGAATGATACCGGAATGTCAATACAAAACACAACAGGAATAGATAAAACATTCCAAGGAACATTAATTGATACAACGACAAAAACTGTGCAGTTGCCGGGATGGGTTCATGTGAAAGCAGGATATGCACCTATATGGGATAATTCAAAGATTGTATTACAAAATGTACCGTCATCATTTACAAGTGGTACAGTTACAGTAGATGAATTGAACCGTTCATTAATCGCAAACCAAACAGTTACCTTTGGGACTGATGCTCAAATTACATTAAATGCAAACGACAATGTTACAGTTCCTGCTGGAAAAGTTTTGGTTGTACAAGCGAAGATAACAGAAAATACTACGGTAAGCCCCAGCTCATTTACATATGGTTTTAACATGAAGTCTAATTCTGTCTTAAATTTAAAGGATGGGGCGACTTTAAAAGTAACCAATACAGTAGGAATGAATGGAATTATTAATGTCGGAAATGGCGCCACCGTGTTGGTGGAGAACAATGGATGGCTTCAGGCTGATGCGATCAATCTCACAAACGGAAGCAGTCTTACAAATCAGGGAACAATTGATGGTGGTACACTTTCGTTAGAAGGAACAGGGACGATTACAAATCATACGTTGATTAAAATGAAGACTTGTGTAGCAAATGAAGATTCTAATACAAGTTATTCATATGTTGATGAAAACGATGAAAGCATTTTAGTATTAGATGGAGATGGATTTTCAGATAATTCTTTTACAGGAATAAGTCAATTGGCTTGTGTAATGGCAAGCACTGGTTCTTCAGACACGAATAATTCATTTGAAACACTGGTGAGTGTTTATGCGAAAAAGCTGAACCAACGCGCGGCGAACCTAATGCGCGGAAACCAGATGATTAACGAAAAGCAGGTCGTTCATGTTAACGTATCGAAGGATGTGGAAGTGATGGACAATATTACCTGGGATCTGGCTGGAGCCAGTGTGGGAATGTATACATATAAAGTGAATGTAGCCAAAGGTAAACAGCTTGAATTAAAGAATATTGCTTCATTTGGTGGCGTAGGAGAAACATTGATTAACGTGGGTAACAATGCTACATTAACAATTACATGGGACAACAGTATTTCTGTCAGAGATCCTTTTTTAGAACTAAATCTTGCAGAGAAACCAAGCAGTGTGATTTATGCAGGTGAAGGAGCAACAGTAAATTTGGCAGATCCGGGTCTTATAATTAGTGTGATAGGCGATCCGTCTCTTTTGATAAATGGAATGACGAAAAGTGGCGAAACATGGACGGTTCCTGACTGTGTTAAGCCGTTAGACGACTACAAATGTAACGTCGAATATCGTGATGATGGGTGTAGTTATCTTACGCTGGTGGAAAACATAAGCTCTTCAGGGGGGAACTGATCCGCCATATATATTTGGTCAAAGCAACGATACAGTTTCGGATGAGAATGATGCGTTAAATACTCATAAAGAAGTTCTGACAGATACGCGTGTAGTGTTATCCTTGACGGACGGTAATATATTGAGCTATTTATAAAGAATAATCAGCCCCTGCATGATATGTTTGCGCTCCGTCGACTTTGTTGGGCTATGGAGAGGAGACTCCTGCACCGTGGAAGCCATTGCTGAACAAAATCAGGTCGAAGCACTTGCTGCTGAGACCGTGAGAACATGATTCAGGAGTGCAAAAATCCCATCGCCAACGGCGATTTGTATGGATTTTTGCATTGTTGCGAAGGTACTGAGCAATAATGGTTAGCCCAACGGAGACGGAGCAAACAATCATGCATGGGCTGGCATGGTGGGAAGAACCCATAAATTCATGGACGAGAAAACGTAGTGGGAGGCCAAAAGATTGAAGAAAGACACAACAAGAAAAAACACATCCGCCTGGCGTACCCTCCTGGCAGGCTTTCTGGCAGCAGCGGTATTCGCCGGCATCTGTGCCTCAAACATCATGTACGCGCAGGATGCCTACGTGTCAGATGCACTGTATCAGCATCCGGAGCCCCTAGACGGCCAGATCGTGCTGATCAATATCGACCAAAAGAGCCTGGATGCCCTCGGCCCGTTCCCCACATGGGGCAGAGCCCTCATGGGAGACGTTATCAATACCCTGAACCAGGATCCGGAGCAGGCACCCGCCGTCACCGCGCTGGACGTACTCTATGTAGGAGCATCCGATGATCCGGAGGGCGATGCGTACCTGGCAGAAGCCTGTGCCAACAGCACACCGGTGGTGGTGGCCTGCGCAGGAACCTTCGGCTCCCAGCTGGTAGAAAACGAAGACGGCAGCTTTTATATGGATGATTATGCGCTGATCGCATATGATGAACCCTATGAAGAACTGAAAAATGCCACCTGGCAGGGCCACATCAACTCCATGTTCGACGGCGACGGAATCCTCCGCCACGGAATCTGGCAGATCGACCTGCCAGACGGCGAAGAGATCCCATCCTTCCATAGACAGATCTACGAGCTGTACTGTGAGCAGACCGGACAGGAAGCAAGCACCGTGCCCTATACCGACAGCAACTACCGCTATTACGTGCCCTATAGAGCAATGCCCGGCGCCTACAGTGACGGCTACAGCGTCATCGACCTGCTAAACGGCGAGATCGATCCGTCCGCCTACGCCGGAAAGATCGTACTGATCGGACCCTACGCCGCAGGCATGCAGGACGACTTCACAACCGCCATCGACCATGCCGGAAAAATGTACGGAATCGAATATCAGGCAAACATGCTGGATGCCCTCATTCACGGAACCACAAAACGCGAAGCAGGACGTTTGCCGCAGATTTTGGCGGTATTCATCGTCACACTGGTGTGGGCGCTGCTGTTTTCAAAGCGCAGCCTCCGCACCATCATCATCGGTTGGGCGGTCACAGTGGGCGGCTACATCGGGATCTGCCTGATGGCCTATCAAAAAGGACTCGTGCTATCGCCCCTTTACATACCGCTGGCAGTGACCGTGTTATTCATCGGAAGCATCGCCTTTGGCTATCTGCGGGCCGCATTGGAAAAACGACGTGTAACGGCCACCTTCCAGCGCTACGTGGCGCCGGAGATCGTGGCGGAATTGTTGAAAGAAGGTTCAGACGCAGCCGCCCTCGGCGGAAAACTGTGTGACATCGCCGTGCTCTTTGTGGACATTCGTGGATTTACAACCATGTCTGAAGTGCTGGAGCCGGAAGAGGTCGTACAGATCCTGAACCGTTATCTGACCTTGACCAGCGCCTGCATCTTCGACAACAGCGGAACGCTGGACAAGTTCGTGGGCGACTGTACCATGGCCTTCTGGGGCGCGCCGCTGCCGCAGGAGGACAGCATTTATAAAGCAGTAAAAACTGCCTTTGACATGATCGAACGATCTGCGGATGTGCAAAGGGAGCTGGAAGAAAAATTCGGCAGAACCGTAAGCTTCGGTATTGGCGTTCACTATGGTCCGGCAGTCGTGGGAAACATCGGAGCCCCGAACCGCATGGACTATACGGCCATCGGCGACACCGTCAACACCGCCGCCCGTCTGGAGGCAAACGCACCGGGCGGATGCATCTATGTCAGCCATGCAGTCGCAGAAGCATTGGAAGGCCGCGTGCGCTTTACCTCGCTGGGTGATACCGTTCCTTTGAAAGGAAAGGCAGCAGGCTTTGAGGTGCTGCGGGCGGAGGAACTACTGGACAAGTAGCGAGAGCGTGCCTGCCATACAGGTGCTCACATGACTTGTGCAGAGATTATGTAGAAGGCGAAGGGGGTATCTGCCGTGATTTCGCATGATAGATGCATCACGGCAGATAT
>JAQYOU010000037.1 GCA_028727105.1 bacterium | reverse complement strand
CCAGGGCATCGGAGTGATGGCAAGACGTCACGGATTGCCGATCTATGCAACGGAAAAGACGATCCGTGCCATCCAGGCATGTTCTTCGGTGGGAAAGATCGATGAGGGACTTTTTCATGTCGTGCGGCCGGATGAACCGCTTTTGATCGGAGATCTGTCTGTGGAGCCGATCCGGGTGTCCCATGATGCAGCCGATCCGGTGATGTATATCGTACGCCATGAAGGGCGTTCGGCAGCAGTTGTGACAGATCTTGGAAAATATGATCAATATTTGATAGACAAATTGCAGGGTGTTCATGTATTATTGTTAGAAGCGAATCACGACGTACGGATGCTTGAGATGGGAGCATACCCTTATCCCTTAAAGCAGCGTATCTTAAGTGAGCGCGGTCATTTGTCCAATGAGACATCGGGCAGGTTTCTGGGTGAGCTATTGCACGACGGCTTTGAGGCAGTCGTTTTAGGGCATCTATCCAAAGAAAATAATTACGAGAAGCTTGCCTACGAGACGGTGCGTTTAGAGGTGACGCTGGGAGACAACCCTTATAAGGGATCGGATTTTCCGATGTATGTTGCCAAGCGGGATGAGCTTTCACACTGTATATATTATTAGGAGGATAAAGATAAAATGGAAAATGTAAACAACAAGACGATCATTACGGTACTGGGACATGATACGGTAGGCATCATTGCAAAGGTATGTACCTATCTGGCAGAGAATAACATCAATGTTCTGGATATCTCCCAGACCATCGTATCAGGATATTTTAACATGATGATGATCGTGGACATGACCGGTGCAAAAGTTCCCTTCGCAGATTGTGCAGCAGCACTTGATCAGCTTGGTGAGGAGATTGGCGTTGCGATCAAATGCCAGAAGGAAGAGATTTTTGAGAAGATGCACCGCATTTAATGAAGGAGATTAGTCATGATCAATATATGGGAGGTCGAAGAGACCAATAAGATGATCGAGCAGGAGAATCTGGACGTCCGCACGATCACACTCGGTATCAGTCTGATGGACTGTATCGATTCAGATTTAGAGCAGTTAAATAAGAAAATTTACGACAAGATCACAACGACCGCAAAGAACCTGGTAGCTGTCGGTGAGAAGATCGAAAAAGAATATTGTATTCCGATCGTAAACAAGCGTATTTCCGTCACACCCATCGCGCTGATCGGTTCCGCCGCATGCAAAACCCCGGAGGATTTTGTGACGATCGCAAAAACACTGGATCGCGCAGCAAAAGAGGTGGGAGTGAACTTCCTTGGCGGTTACTCCGCACTGGTCAGCAAGGGTATGACACGGGGAGAGGAGCTTTTGATCCGTTCCATTCCGCAGGCCCTGGCCCAGACAGATGTGGTGTGCAGCTCCGTGAATGTCGGTTCCACAAAGACCGGTATCAACATGGATGCTGTTCGGCTGATGGGCGAGATGATCACTGCAACAGCAGAGGCTACAAAGGATGGCGGTGTAAATGGCTGTGCAAAGCTTGTAGTATTTTGCAATGCCCCGGATGATAATCCCTTCATGGCTGGCGCATTCCACGGAGTGACAGAGGCAGATGCCATCATCAATGTTGGTGTCAGTGGCCCCGGCGTTATGCGTACGGCATTGACCAAGGTGCGTGGCGAGAATTTTGAAGTACTCTGTGAAACGATCAAAAAGACGGCGTTCAAGATCACGCGTGTGGGACAATTGGTGGCGCAGGAGGCTTCCAAGCGCCTGGGTATTCCCTTCGGTATCATTGACCTGTCTTTGGCTCCGACGCCGGCCATCGGCGACAGTGTGGCCGATATCTTAGAGGAGATCGGATTGGAGTACGCGGGAGCACCCGGTACAACAGCTGCGCTTGCTATGTTAAATGATCAGGTGAAAAAGGGTGGCGTCATGGCATCTTCCTATGTCGGCGGATTAAGCGGTGCGTTTATTCCGGTCAGCGAGGATCAGGGTATGATCAATGCTGCGACAGCCGGTGCACTCACACTTGAAAAACTGGAGGCAATGACCTGCGTCTGCTCCGTCGGACTGGATATGATCGCTATTCCCGGAGATACCAGGTCGACGACCATCGCCGGTATCATTGCGGATGAGATGGCCATCGGTATGGTCAATCAGAAAACAACAGCCGCCAGACTGATCCCTTGTCCCGGAAAGAAAGTGGGCGATACCGTAGAATTCGGCGGATTACTCGGACATGCACCGGTTATGCCGGTCAATCCTTATTCTTGTGATGCATTTGTGAATCGTACCGGACGTATACCGGCACCGATCCATTCATTTAAAAACTAATAGTTTTACAAAAGGAGGCAATTATGCAGATCGAAGCATTAAGCAGCAAGTTATCGGAGAACAGCTATCCCGGCAGAGGTATTGTGATCGGACGCTCGGCAGACGGAACGTATGCCGTGACCGCATACTTTATTATGGGTCGCAGTGTGAACAGCAGAAATCGTGTGTTCGTGGAGGATGGAGAGGGCATCCGCACACAGGCATTTGATCCGTCCAAGCTGGAAGATCCGAGCCTGATCATCTATGCACCGGTGCGTGTACTTGGAAACAAGACGATCGTAACAAATGGGGATCAGACAGATACCATTTATGACCTAATGGATAAGCAGCAGACCTTCGAGCAGTCCCTGCGCACAAGAGAGTTTGAGCCGGATGGACCGAACTACACACCCCGCATTTCCGGCATCATGCACGTGGAAAATGGAAGCTATAACTACGCCATGTCTATCTTAAAGAGTAACAATGGTGATCCTGATTCCTGCAACCGCTACACATTTGCATATGAGAATCCGAAGGCCGGCGAGGGACGTTTTATCCACACCTATATGAGCGACGGCGATCCGCTTCCCAGCTTTGAGGGCGAACCGGAATGGGTAAAGATCGAAGGAGACATCGACAGCTTCACAAACATGATCTGGGAGAACTTAAATGAAGACAATAAGGTGTCTTTATTTGTGAGATACATTGACATCGCAACTGGAAAATATGAGACTCGGATCGTAAATAAAAACCAGTAAATATTATATTAGAAGCGTGCGAAGTGGAATATATGCATGTCGGTATAAACGTAGTGGGATGAATATAGGTAATTGCGAAACTCATTCATAACGTGAACAGGGAATGTGAGGCATCATGTAATGGCAGTGCACTTTGGAGCGGCTGGTACTTAGTGACCGTATTTTGGTCACTTATGTACCACTGCCAGCGACAAGTAGCGAGAGCGTGCCTGCCATACATGTGCTCACATGACCGAAAAATAGAACGTAAACTGTTTC
>JAQYOU010000036.1 GCA_028727105.1 bacterium | reverse complement strand
CAGACGTCACAATCAGACCTTTGTCAGTATCCCCTATGGCAGTCTCCGCAGGAAACAGGAATATCTCTGTGCACGAAATGGTATCACATACGTCCAGCAGGAAGAAAGTTATACCTCGAAGGCATCCTTTTGGGATAAAGACATCCTTCCATCGTATGACAGTAACCAAAAAGGATATTGTGCATTTCAGGGGAAGCGCATACATAGAGGCATGTACCGGTGTGCAGATGGAACCTGTATCAATGCGGATGTAAACGGGGCATTAAATATCTTAAGAAAAAGTAATGTTGTGTCCTTAAACGGACTATACAGTAGAGGCGAAGTGGACACGCCTATAAGAATAAGGGTAGCCTAGAAATAGGTAAAATAATACCAGACTTCTTAAAAGGATGCAGTGCATCCGAGAAGCCCCCACTTCTAAAGTGGCGGGTAGTTCACTTGTGCGGACTGAGCTTCACTCTCATTCATGAAAGGGTAATATACAAAAACAGAGGCTGTTATGGAAATAACTGTCCCGCAATATAAATTCCGCAATATAGATAAATCATTCTGCAAAATATAGAATTTATTTGATATTTCGCTTATCTGTGCGAGGTATCTATCCCGAATAGGGAAATTGCAGCCGTGTATAAGAGCGAAATACTGTCACACTTTATGCAGATCGGGGCAATTACGCGGACAACTTCGAATAAGATTGCAGAGGAAGTCGTGGGGAAAACAGCTGAGGATGTTATAGGCTTTAAAAATATTTATTGGAAAAACGGATGATTTGTGTCATATTATATATTGAGTGACGAATGTTGATCGTAACTGGTTTTGTCACGATATAGTGATAGGAGGAGCAAAATATGACATTGGCAGCTTTTTACGGGATATTTATCCCCTTTTTGGGAACGAGCCTCGGATCGGCATGTGTTCTTTTTATGAAAAATTCCATGAGTGATACGTTAAAGCGGATCCTGACAGGTTTTGCAGCGGGAGTGATGGTGGCGGCATCTGTGTGGAGCCTTTTGATCCCGTCTTTAGAGCAGGCAGAAAGCATGGGAACCTGGTCATTTGTGCCGGCGGCAGTCGGTTTTTGGCTGGGCATCCTGTTCCTGCTTTTCTTGGATCACGTGATCCCGCATTTACATATCGGAAGTGAAGAAGCGGAGGGACCGAAATCAAAACTGCAGAAAACGACGATGCTGCTTCTGGCAGTCACACTGCATAACATTCCGGAAGGAATGGCGGTGGGCGTTGTGTTTGCAGGCTACATTTCCGGGAATGCAAGCATTTCTGCCATGGGAGCGCTGACGCTGGCAATCGGAATCGCGATCCAGAACTTTCCGGAGGGGGCGATCATCTCGATGCCGCTTCGGGCGGAGGGAGTCAGAAAAGGAAGAGCCTTTGCAGGCGGTGTACTTTCCGGCATCGTGGAACCAGTGGCAGCCTTTTTGACGATCCTGGCGGCAGGGGTAGTCGTGCCGATACTTCCGTATCTGCTCAGCTTCGCGGCGGGAGCCATGATCTATGTGGTAGTGGAAGAACTGATCCCTGAGATGTCAGAGGGGAACCATTCAAACATTGGCACGATCTTTTTTGCGGTAGGCTTCAGCATCATGATGATATTGGATGTCGCGCTGGGTTAGGATAAGAATACAGACAATCTGGCGGACGTGGTCATCGAGATGACTGGAAGTGTTAAAACGGTAAAAGCAAGCCCGGATCCCGGCTGCGTGGAAGATGCCTAATAATCTAAGAAATGACCTACGAATGTGCAGGTGAATCTTGCGATGATATCTGATTTATTATATAATTACGTTGAATAATTTTTTGAACGTATTCAATTTTTTACATACGGAGGTCTTTTATGAAAAACAAAAGAAAAACGCAAAAGGATAACAAACCCAAAAACCGGAAGATGAGTATCTATTTAAAGATTTTGCTCCCTTCCACACTGATCATCGTGTTAGTGTGTCTTGTTATGGGTTTCAATGCCTATGTCCAGATTAAACACACCATGATATCCATGGCGGTGGATCAGGCTGACATGGCGGCTTCCACTGCGGTAAGCGTGATCGATGGTGACATGCTGATGAATCTGGAACCCGGCTGCGAATCCGGAGACGAATATCAGGAGCTCCTGCGTGAACTGAGTAACATTCAGGAAACCTGCGGGATCAAATACCTGTTTACGTTATATGAAGAAAACGGCAAGGCGCTGTACGGCGTGGATACGGATAAAGAAAAGAAAGCGGCAGTCGGCGACCTTTGTGAAACTCCGTACGAGGAACTGGCAGGTGCATTCCAGGGAAATGATGTCATTTCAGATCATATAACATCCAATGAATACGGCGACCTGATCACGGTATATAAGCCTGTTTATAACAGTGCGGGAAAGCAGGTGGGGATCCTCGGAAGTGATTACGATGCTTCCGGAGTCATTGCAAGATTATATGAAGTGATCGGCCGCGTGATAGAGATTTCTGTGTTCAGCCTGATCGTTGCCCTGCTCATCCTTTCCATTATTGTAAAAGCGATCATGAAAGGCTTAAATGTAGTGGATCGCAAAATCTATGATCTGGTACACAGCGAGGGTGACCTGACAAAGAAGCTGGATATCCATTCCGGTGATGAGCTGGAGATGATCGCAAACAATGTCAACTCACTGCTGGAGCACATCCGGGGAATTATGCTGAATATTTCCCACAATTCTTCACAGTTAACGGATTCATCCAAAAACGTGGTAAGCAATCTTTCCGGCGCTGAGGTAAGCATTTCGGATGTCTCTGCCACCATGGAGGAGATGAGCGCCGCCATGGAAGAAACAAATGCTTCCTTAAGTCAGGTAAACGAAGCGATCATGCAGATCTACGAGGCCATCGAATCCATTTCCGGACAGGCGGCTCAGGGAAGAGATTCTTCCCAGGCCATCATGAAAAATGCCATGGAGATCCGCCAAAATGCAGTATCCAATCAGGAGGAGGCAGCCCGCCTGGCAAAACAGATGGCTGTTTCAGTAAATGAGAAGATCGGAAAATCCAAAGCGGTAGAAGAGATCAGTACTCTGACGGATAATATCATTAATATTACAAAGCAGACCAATCTGTTGGCTTTGAATGCAAGTATCGAAGCTGCCCGTGCAGGCGAGGCTGGAAAAGGCTTTGCAGTCGTAGCCGGCGAGATCGGAAAGCTGGCTACAGATTCCGCAGCGGCAGCTGCTGAGATCCAAAAGGTCAGCACTGCGGTGATCGATGCCGTGAACCAGCTGGCAACAGAATCTGAGGCAATGCTTACGTTTATGGACGAAACAGCAATGAGCGGTTATGAAAAGCTTTTGGAAACCAGCCGGAATTACCAGAACGATGTGGAGAGCATGAACCATCTGATGCAGAACTTTGCTTCCCGAAGTGATCAGCTGAAGGTGAACATGGACGATATCAGAGAAGCGGTCAGCGCGGTCGCCATTGCCGTAGAAGAAACTGCAAAGGGTGTTACCAACGTCACGGAGATGGTCGTAGACCTGACCTCCAATGTTCAGGATATTGGTGACGAAGCCGATTCCAACATGGACATTGCAAACCAGTTAAGCGAGGAAGTAAATAAATTTAAGCTGCAGTAACAAAGACGATCAATGAAAAAACAATCGTCAGCGTGAACCATCTGTTTTAGAGGCCCGTCACAATTTGAACCTGTGACGGGCATAACTATTTAGATCCATTCTTCAGCCAATAGGAAATCACGGATATTGCGATGTTTGATACCATTGCGGCTCATGTCAAATTCATCCAGAGAAACGACATATTTCGGGAAATTGTCTCGGATGTTATCGTATACTCCAAATTCACGTTGGATAGTATCATCAGAGGCAAGAAGATAAGTAACTTGAACGTATAGCTTTTCATCTCGTTTGTGGCAAACGAAATCAATTTCTTTATCACCATATCTTCCGACTGTAACCTTATATCCACGACGAAGTAGCTCCATATACACGATATTCTCTAATGTAAGATTCAGTTCTTTCATATTACCGCCAAAAACTGCTTCACGGATACCGTGATCGGCAATGTAATATTTTTCGTTGGACGCAAGGATTTGTTTTCCTTGTAAATCTTCACGCTTAACCTGATAGATCAAGTAAGCATCGCAGCAATATTTGATATAATTCAGAATTGTTTCAGGAGCTACGGTACGCTGTTCGCTTTTGAGAAACTTTGCAAGAGAAGCAGCAGAAAATGTATTTCCTACATTAGCCATCACGTAAGCAATGATGCGTTCCAACAAATCCACATCACGAATTTTGTTACGCTTTACAATGTCTTTCAGCTGAACAGAGTTGAACAGATCGTGAAGATACTGCCTGGATGGTTCATCAGCATATCGGATGTTCGCAAGGTAAGGCATACCTCCGGACAGAAGATATTTCTGAAAACATTTTGGGATGGGTTCATCAGGAGCAATTGTTTTATATAATTCCATAAACTCTGCAAAAGAAAATGGATAGATTACAAATTCCACATAACGTCCGCCGAGATATGGGGCAAGCTCACCGGATAGTAATTTGGCGTTGGAACCGGTGATATATATATCACAATTTAAAGATACACGGAAAGAATTGATACATTTTTCCCAGTCTTTTACTTCCTGAATTTCATCGAAGAAAAGATAAGCTTTGCCGTCAATATCAGCGGCTCTTTGGGTGATCTCATCGTGCAAAGCTTTTGCAGTTTGCAGATGTGTATAGTTCATATCTTCAAAATTGATTGAAACAAACTGCGCAGGATTTACACCGAATTCTATCAGCTCTTGCTTGATCAGTTCCAGCATAACAGATTTTCCGCAGCGTCGAATACCGGTCATAATCTTTATCAATTCCGTTCCAATAAATGGACGGATACGGCTCATATACATTTCTCGTTTAATCATGAAAGAATAAACCTCCTTTGCGTTGCTTGTTATTGGTAAAAAGTATAGCATATCTATAACTTGAAAACAAGGAAAAGAAAATGATTTCTTCAGTTATAACTGAAGAAATGAAATTATCGACAAGGTTTGACAGATATAAAATAGTATGGAAAAAGACGACTTTCGAAGGCAGGGCGATTATTTTGTCTGTCTGCATAGACTGTATATAAAACAGATCATTAGGATCGAAAATCTATGAACAGTGCAAAAATAGAAAATCTTCTCAATCTGGCGCTGGATGTCGGTGAACAGGAGCGCATGCGTTCCCCGGAATTGTCTGTGGGTTTTGAGGCGACGGATAACACGTGGGAAGTGATCGTGCGGTATTTTGGGGAACTACAGTCACTGCAGGCGCTTTTCCCGGACTGGCAGATCACGGAGCTTTTGAATGAGTACGCGATCATCCGTCTGCCGGAGTCGCAGATCGATCAGTTGGCGGGACTTCCGCAGATCGAGTATATTGAAAAACCGAAACAGTTATTTTTTGAGGCGGCGCAGGGGCGGCGCGCTTCCTGCATGCTTCCGGTACAGACTGGGAGGGGAGCGGCAGGCAGCCGGACGAACCTGACCGGAGCCGGTGTATTGGTGGCGGTAATCGACAGTGGGATCGATTACCGCCATCCTGATTTTCGGAATGCAGACGGGACAACACGGATCATGGCGCTGTGGGATCAGACCGCTGTCCCGAGGGCGGGCGAAGGTCCGCCGGAGGGATATACCCAAGGCGTGGAATATTCAAGGGAAACGATCAATGAAGCATTAGAACAAACAGATGCTTTCGCAGCATCGCAGATCGTTCCGCAGACTGATACGAGCGGGCACGGGACGCATGTGGCAGGTATCGCGGCCGGTAACGGTAGAGCTTCTGGCGGCACCAATCGCGGGGTGGCATACGAGAGCGAGTTGCTCATCGTAAAGCTGGGCGTTCCGGGCGGTGGTTCTTTCCCGCGCACGACAGAGCTGATGACGGCGGTGGACTACTGTATCCGGAAGGCGCGTGAGCTTTTGATGCCACTGGCAGTCAATCTCAGCTTTGGAAATAATTATGGCTCACATGAATCATATAATTAAGGGAGAACATAATAAAACACTGATATTTCCTGGGCTTTCAGGGAACTCAGTGTTTTAATCAGATTCACTATCGGAAGATGATTGTGACTGGTAATATTCAGATACGATCATATTAATCTGTTGAGAACGGGAACGATAATTCTTTTTTGCATCTTTGTCAATTTCAGCAACCAATTCTTTCGGCAAAGTGGTGTAGACTTGAACATTATTGGAACTGATAGCCATGTGGCACCTCCAAATATACTTAATATCATGATTCTATCATACTTGTTGATTAAGGGCAATGTCTGATACCTAATCCAAAACCATATTTTTCGTCTTTCGTTTGAAAATTTTTTTACTCCTTTCATTCTGACACGGATTCGTCTTTTTTCCTTGTTTCTGTGTAACTGGGAGGTCAGACACATGGTACAGTTATCACGGCAGGATTTACCGGGCATGATGAAAAGTCTCAAATCGTCTTATAAGTCCCGAAAATAAGCGTTTTTTGTGT
>JAQYOU010000035.1 GCA_028727105.1 bacterium | reverse complement strand
AGACAGGTTTTTCCGGCGCGGCGCCTTATGCGGATCTGGCAGTTGTGAAACTCAAGGAGGCAAAGCAGTATCTGCGGGATTTTTATTTTATCCCGGACGATGCAGTTGCCTATCAGGAAAATGATGTGATGCTGGGAATTGATTATCTGAACCGTCTGGCAGCAGCACGTAATCAGTCGCTGGTGCTGTTGGTCGCGCTCGGAACGAATAACGGTACCCATGGCGGAAATTCTTATCTGTCGAATTTTTTGGATGATGTTGGTCAGAGACGCCGGCGCGTGGTAGTGACCGCGGCCGGAAATGAGGCGAATGCGCGCCATCATTATTATGCGCAGGTTCCGGATAAGGATTCGGTTCAGACGGTTGAGATCAATGTGGAGCGCGCCATGAACGGATTTGCCATTGAGATGTGGTCTGCAGAGCCCCAGCTGTTTGAGGTGGCGGTGGTTTCTCCCGCGGGAGAACGGCTTTCGCGTATCCCTGCGGAACGGGTTGGCAGACGGGAATATTCCTTTGTTCTGGAAGGGACAACACTCACTGTCGATTATCGGATCGTTGGAACACGAAGTGCCAACCAGCTGATCTATCTGCGATTTGCGGGGCCTTCAAAGGGGATCTGGAAGATCCTTGTTTTTCCCAAAAACTATATTTACGGCTCTTTTCACATGTGGCTGCCGATCAGCGAATTTCTGGAGTCGCCGGTTTATTTCCTGTCAGCCAATCCGGACACGACGCTCACCGTGCCGGGTACAGCCAGAGTACCGATCACAGTAGGGGGCTACAATGACTTAAGCGGTGCAATGTTTCTGGAGTCCGGGCGGGGATATACGATCACCGGTTCGATCAAGCCGGATTTTGTGGCACCTGCCGTTGATATATCCGGCAGCAACGGACGGGAATACACGGGCACTTCTTATGGCGCAGCGATCACAGCCGGTGCGTCAGCGATGTTTATGGAATGGGCCGTTGTCAGGGGAAATCTGTCTGCCGCAAATACAGCAGATGTGAAGAGCGAGTTTATCCGTGGTGCCCTGCAGGATACCGGTCAGCTTTACCCGAACCGGGAATGGGGGTATGGAAAGCTGAATCTGGCCCGGACTTTTTTGATCCTCGCCGGTCTTTCCTGACAGGAGACAGTAGTTTTTTTTACTGTTATCTGTTAAAATAGAGAAAGATCAAATGTTGTGCAAATGAGAAAGGATCACAAAATGAGCGAAAAGAAAAAGTTGTTATTATTTGGTGATAATAAATCTTTGATCAATGATTTTTTTGGGCAGCTTTCGGTGAACTTTGAGATGCTCAGCTGCAGCAGTCGTGAGGAGGATATTTACGGTCATCTGAAGTATTATGATGCGGATGCACTGGTATTTTGTATTTACGATGAAAGGCGTGAGGATTTTATGATCCTTGGCGGGATCAAAAAGCTTTTGTCAGAGCGCGGGAGTTCGCTGATCGTGGCAGGAGACGGTTCCAAATGTGATGAGTTTGAGCGCCTGATGCCGGCAATGGCTGATCTTGTGGTTCGCAGAAGCCGGACGAATACCGCACCGGTTATGGGCATGCAGATGGAAACATACCTGAATTCGATGAGTGTGTTCCGGATGAGTAAAAAAGGCACTTACGCAATGGATGCAGCAGAGGGAGCCCTGAATAAGAGTTCGGTTACGCTGACGGATGGGAGTCGCGGCAGCTTTTCTGCCGCGAAAACCGGAAATGATTCTTTGGATGATATCCTCGCGGCAGCGGCACGGGCTGTGGATGAGATGTCTGCCATGCCCGCGCAGCGCACTCCGGGAGAACGTCGCCATGTGCTGGTGGTGGATGATGACAGCAGTATGCTCCGGATGATCAAGGATATCCTCGGTGACCGTTATGATGTGGCAGCTGCCATCAGCGGAAAGGTTGCATTAAAATTTTTAGAAACAAAACGCACGGATCTGATCCTTTTGGATTATGAGATGCCCGGGCAGAGTGGTGCGCAGGTGTACGAGGCGATCCTGGAAAATCCGGTGCTGCGCCATATCCCGGTGGTCTTTTTGACCGGTGTCTCAGACAGAGAGCGCATTTCGGCGGTACTGGCACTTCGCCCCCGGGGCTATCTGTTAAAGCCCATCGACAGCGAGCGCCTGAAAAAGACCGTGGCGGAGATCGTAGGATAAAAACGTCTGAACCCGGATGGGGGTGTTGGGAGATAGCATGGCAGATTATTTGTATTTGACAGAACTGATCGATATAGAGACGCTGCAACGGGTGCAGGATGCATTTTCGGATATGACGGGCATGGCAGCACTGACGACAGATGCAGAGGGTGTCGCAGTCACAAAGGGATCCAATTTTACGGATTTCTGTATGCAGTACACAAGAAAATCCAGGCTGGGAGCATTCCGGTGCGGATTGTGTGACAAGCGCGGTGCGGAGATTGCACTTGCGGCAGGTCATTCCTGTATCTATGATTGCCACGCGGGGCTGGTGGATTTTGCGGCTCCCATCATGGTCGGCGGCCGGATGGTCGGCAGCTTTATCGGTGGACAGGTGTTGACAGGGCCGCCGGATCTCGACCGCTGCAGACAGAATGCGGAGCGTATGGGAATCGATCCGGAAGCCTACGTGGAGGCCATCAGGAGAGTGCCGGTCCGGGACCGGGCATATGTGAAAAAATCATCCGAGGCGCTCTACTCGCTGGCAAATGTGCTGTCTACCATGGCTTACCGGGGCATGCAGTCCTATCAGGATAAGATAGAGATCCAGCGGGCAGCGCAGATGAAGTCTGATTTTCTGGCTAATATGAGTCATGAGATACGCACCCCGATGAATGCGGTGATCGGCATGGCAGAGCTTGCCCTGCGCGAAGATCTGCCGGAGGATGCAAGAAATTATATCCGACAGATCAAATCCTCCGGACATGCGCTGCTTACCATTATCAATGATATTTTGGATTTTTCAAAGATTGAATCCGGAAAGATGGATATCGTTGAGACCGAATATGAACCGCTTGCCATTCTTCATAATGTAGTAAACATGATCCGGACTCGTATCGGGGAGAAAAATGTGCAGCTGCTTACCGATATTTCGCAAACTCTTCCCAGCAGACTTTATGGAGACAGCATTCGTTTTCAGTAGGTGCTGATCAATCTGCTGAACAATGCAGTCAAGTTTACCCAAAAGGGAAATGTAAAGCTGACGATCTCTGTGCGTGAAAGCAAGGCCGGACATATCATTCTTCACGGAGAGGTTGCCGATACCGGTAGCGGCATCAAGCCGGAAAATCTGGAAAAGATCTTCAATTCCTTCCAGCAGGTGGACAGTAAACGGAACCGCAATATTGAGGGAAGCGGACTGGGCCTGTCTATCACAAAGCAGCTGTTAGAGCTGATGGGCGGCTCCATTCATGTGGAGAGCGTCTATGGCGTGGGAAGTACCTTTGTGTTTGAACTGCCGCAGAAGGTGATCGATGCGACACCTGCAGATGTCTCCAGGCTGGATGAGACGGTGGAGAAGATCGATGCGGAAATGGAGAGCTTTA
>JAQYOU010000034.1 GCA_028727105.1 bacterium | reverse complement strand
CCACAGCCTGGTGCTGCTCACGCTGGCCTTCCTGTTTTGGAAAAACAATTTAGAAGATAATGACCTGATCGAATTACAGGCAAAATATCAAAAAGCTGCGGTTGAGAGCGAACAAACTGCTGAAACGCTGAAAAACAAGCTGGAGGATCAGATCCGCCTCTGTGAAAAGAAGGATCAGGATCTGATCGATGCAAATCTCCGCATCCGTGCTTTAAACGAGGAGCTCTCCGGTGTCCGAGCTTCTGCTGACAGCGCAAGGGCTGCACTTGCCGAAGCGGAAAGTGAAGATTCCTACGAGGCACTTCTCCCGCCCATCGATCCCAGCGAAAGTCCCAGCGAGACCATCGATATCATCCGGATCGCAAAAGACACCATCAGCGAGCTGTCCGAGTTTGCAAAAAAAGTGAATTTAAATATCGTGCTCTCTGCGCCTGACGGTTCCATGCTTGTAAAAGCCAACCGCGGACGGATCCGTATCCTGTTCCGCAATATCATTGACAACTCCATTAAGTATATGAACCGCTCCGGCTCTCTTTTGATCACGATCTCAAGCATTGGCGACGATATCTTCATCGTCCTTAAGGACAACGGAAACGGTCTCTCCGAGCATGAGACAAAGCACATTTTTGAGCTGAACTATCAGGGCACGAACCGCGTCAGCGGAAACGGTCTGGGTCTGACTCAGGCAAAGGCCATCGTTGATTACTACGGCGGCAGCATCTATGCGAAAAGTATGATCGGCAGAGGCATGGGTATTTATATCCAGCTCCCTACTACTTAAGGAGGTGTCTGCGATGAAAAAGCAACCATCCGCGTTTTTCCTTGTATTTGCAACTTACCTGATCGCAGGAATTGCGGCGATCGTAATGTTTTATGATCACGGTTCCCGTTTAAGTCGGCAGCTGGATGAGAAGACGCTGGCACAAGCAGAGGCTTCGGATGCCCCGCGTGTTAAGGAGCCTGAATCTGTCACCCAGCCGGAACCGGAAGTGATCGCCGAACCGGAGCCTGAACCCGAAGTCATTGCCGAACCGGAACCCGAACCCGAAGTCATCGATGAACCGGAACCCGAGCCCGAAGTCATCGATGAACCGGAACCCGAGCCCGAGCCCGAAAAGATCTATTACGGTTTTACTGTCAGATCCGGAAAGACCTCCGTGCGGGTCCGCAAGTCTGCGGAACGAAACAGCTCCATCGTCGGACACGTCGATGGCGGCGATACCGGTTACGTCATTGAAGAAGACGGCAATCGAACCAAGGTTGTGTTAAAGGACGGAACCGTCGGATACATCTACAGCGAATACATCACTGTTTCTGAAATCCCCAAAAAGGAAGTTCCTGAGGAATACCGCTGATGCGGTATTCCTCTATTTTTTTCTTATTCTTCCAGTGCGCTGTCATCAATGTTTTTTTCGATCGTAAGGATATTATATCCATCCTCGTAACGGTATTCCACCTTATCCATACTCTGCTTTACCATGTAGATCCCAAGGCCACCGATGTTTCGTTCTTCCGCAGACAACGTGATATCCGGATCTGCCTTCTCCAGAGGATTGTAGGGAACTCCTTTATCCCTGAATACCACACGGCAGCTTTTCGGATTCGGTATCACATCCAGATCGATCACCGCTTCTCCCGGATTACCTCCATACGCATAATGTGCGATATTGACAAAGATCTCTTCCACAGCCACCAGCATGATCATCTTCAGCGTTTCCGGACAATGATTTTCGTCCAGCAGCTGTTCAATCTCACCGATCACTGTATATAATGTTTCATCACTTGCCATGAGTTTTAATTCATGCATAGACTTCTCCTTTCCGGATGATCAGATTTTCTTCCTTAGAATTAGAATGCCCATTTTAAACAAATTCAAATGCAAGCATTGTTATATCATCAAACTGCTCAGCTTCCCCCGCAAATGTATCAATATCGGCACGAACTGCCTCGAGCATCTGCTGCAGCGGCAAGTGCCCATTTCTTTGGAGACTGTCCAAAAGTCTGTCCTCGCCAAATAATTCTTCGGATGTATTCTGTGCCTCTGTCACTCCATCCGTGTAGAGGAAGATCCGTGCACCATGCTTGAGCATCAGCTTCTCACTGGTGTAAGGAATGCCCTCAAGACCTGCCAGAACAAAACCGGGCTGTGCATGGATCCAGTCATAATCCGCATTGTTCATCAAAAGCTGCGGGTTATGTCCGGCATTCACATACTCTAATTCACCTGTGGTAAGTGTGATCACACCCATCCATGCCGTGACGAACATACCCTCTTCGTTGCCCTCACAAAGCTGGTTGTTAACCCTGTAGAATACATCTCCCAGCGATTCCAGGCTCATGGCGTGATTCTTGATCAGGGTCTTTGCGATCACCATGAACAGCGCTGCCGGAACACCCTTGCTGGATACGTCAGCGATCACGATGGCCAGATGGTCATCATCCACCAGGAAGAAATCGTAGAAGTCTCCGCCTACTTCCTTCGCCGGCGTCATCTGTGCATACACATCAAATTCTGTTCGATCCGGGAAGGGTGGAAAGATCTTAGGAAGCATATCTGCCTGGATCTTTGTCGCCACGTTCAGCTCTGCTCCGATCCGTTCTTTTTCGGCAGTGATCTCCGTGATATTCTTAATATACTCTTTCATCTTCTGTGTCATGGCAAGGAACGAATTCGCCAGCACATCCGTCTCATCTTTATTCTTTAATTCCCATGTAAAATCCAGGTTGTCACCATCTACCTGACTGACACGGTCGGTCAGGATCCGGATCGGCCTCACGATATGCATGGATACAACAAATGCCAGTACCGCCCCGATCAGACAGAAGATCATAAATGCTGCGATCAGGATCATCAAGGATACCTGTACCGTTTTCTGCATGCTGTTTACGGTCTGCTTTGAGCTGGCATTCAGCTCGCGCAAAAGGTTGTTGGTAGGTTCTTTCACTTCCTCTTCCCCAAGCACGGTCAAAAAGCCCCAGCCGACCTTGTCCATGGGTGCGTATGCGATACAGTATTTTTCGCCGTCCATTTCCAGAGTCGTGATGCCTTTGCTTCCAGCCAGAACGCTGCGCACCACACCACTTAAAGCCAGATTGTCTGTCGCGCGAAGATCCGTCTGATTTTCCACGTCCACCATGAGCATACCGCTCTCCGTAGGCGAAAAGATCACCTGTCCGCTCTGGTTGATGATACAGGCATAGCCCGCAGACCCAAGACGGATATCGGCAACCAGCTGCTCAATATCAGACAGATACATACCTGCACCGGCAACTCCCAGGAATTCTCCGTCCACATAGATGGGAACTCCGCACATGATACCGGTACCGGTAGAATGTGCATCCCGCGTAACCGGTGTGAAATACGGCTTCTTGGTCTCTTTCGCCCCCTGATACCAAGGCCTGGTATCAGCCTCGTAAGGAAGCACCGCTCCGTTTTCGTCAAACTTCGATCCGGAAATATAATCCGCCTGGATCATGATACCGGGCTCCAGGGCAATATAGTCAGACGCCATGTTCTCGAAGCCCCGATTGACTTCATACAATGTATCCTGCATATTGGCAAGCAATCCGATCCGCTCCGTAAGCTCCGGGGTATCCAGATCCTTTATGGAGGCTGAATGCAGAAACTGTACGCTGAGCGAGCCATCGTTATCTGCAACCGGCGGCTCCACCTTACGCAGCCCGTAGCTGTCAGGATCTGCAAAGATCTTCTCCGTCATGTTTGCCAGCAGAACAACCTGCTTCTCCAATTCCTCAAATTTTGCATTTGCAAGACTGGCATTGCTGCTTGTCAGCTCCATCATTCGCTTGCGCATCTGCCCGGTCATGGAATCGGAGCTCATCTGTCCCACCAGCTCAGAAAAGGTGTTATTGGAAGCGACCACATCATCCGTCAGTGCATTCATTCGAACGATCAGAAAGCCGCTGATCGTAATGGCCACCAATAGGATATTTCCGACACACAGACCGATGATCTTTTTTCTCAGACTCATACGTGTTTCCTCCTGTCATAATAGGCGCTGATCCGCGCCCGCAGTGCAGCAAAGGCATCCGTGAGCACATAATCCTCCATATATAGCTCTAATTCCCCGCACCACTGCATATAAAAGTGCTCCTGCTCTCCGCAGGCAGCCTTGATACCGGTAAAGAAAAAACCAAGACCGGTCAATAACTCATAAGCTGTGACAGCTGTGCCGTCATTGGATGGGATCGTGATCTGATAGGTCCAGTAAGGCTCTGCATGATCTGAGATTACGCTCTGTACCTGTTCCGCCAGGTCTTCACCGGCTTTTTTTAGCTGTATCAGAACCGTTCGCTGAAGCTCATCCGTCACGATATCCAGCTTCGTTGTTTTTACTGAAAAAGCCTTCTTTTTATCCAAAAGCTCCACCTGCATACCCAGACCCTGATAGATCGCCCTTGCATCGTTATGAAGCTCCGGCGGCAGATAAACCGTACCGGCATCCTTTTTTTCCACCGGAAGGATCATGATCCCCTCCGAATGCTTGGGACATCTGCCCTTTGGATAGCTGTTATGCATCTTTTCCGCAAGAAAGCTTCCCAAACGAAAGCCTGTAGGGATCATTCCCTGCTCTCCGCACACCCACTGGGTGATCGGGTGAAACGTCACAGCATGAACAAACAATGCCTTCGGTTTCATTGCCTTCGCCAGAGGAAACGTATATGCAACCAGCTCTGCCGCAAGGCCAAAGCCTCTGTAATCGCGCTTTAAGATCTGGGAAGCAGGCTCTATGTAGTCATCACCATTTTCCGTGAACAGCGCAAATATCTCCATCCCTGCGATCTCACCCCTTGCCTCTGCCACAAAAAACACATAGTGCTCTCCCTGCGCCTTCTCAAGCAGCATCTTTTCATCATAAAAGTCCCGTTTGAAATAGCTGTCACCATACTCATCCCGGATACAGGCGATCAACCCGGATTCATCTCCCGGAGCGAAGGGCCGCATGGTGAAGACAACGGTTTCATTCGTGTGCGCATTATGTAATTCTTTTATCACTGTATCAAACAGTACCTGTTCTTTCTTTCGCATGTTCGTTAATCTTTTCCGTCGTTTTCTTACAAGTCGTTAGATGTCTGTGCAAATGTTACGATCAGGTTGTTCACGCCAAGGGTCCGCCGGAAGTTCACGGAATCCGCCGCTTGTGTGATCATCCGGATACCAAGGGATTCATCCATCAGGAGTTCCTCCTCACTCATGCCCTTCGTACGCTTCCTGTAATCCGCAATGGGGTCAAACAGCTTTCCGCCGCAGCGGATGCGCAAAAGCAGCTCAGCCGCACTGATCACAATGCGCACATCTGCATACATTTTGTCATTGTTCTCAAAACAGTGCTCGTTTACAAGCACCAGCATTTCTTCGATCGCCAGCGGAAGCATCATCGCAAGCGCCGGATCCAGCTCATGCTGCTCGCAAAACTCAGCCATGCGCTCGGATGCAACAACCGCTCCCTGGGCACTTCCCGGCACAGAAAAAGAAATATAGTGTTCCTCTCCTGAGATCCGGGGCAAAAGCAGCATCCGCTCCAGCGAAGGATCTCGTTTTTTCAGGAATTCAGCCACACATACAGCCGTGAAAAGCGTTGCCAGTTCTCCGAGGATAAAGGCTGACATCAAAATACCGGATGCCCCCATCCGCACTAATATCCATGCGATCAGTGCCACATATCCAAGGGAGCGGCAAAAGGTAAGAACCGATGCCAGCGCGACACGCCGAATGGTGGTGTAATGGAAGATCAGACAGTTCACCACCGCAGCCGGTATCAGACTGGCCATCGTCCAGCAGATCATTCCCGCTGCTCCCCGTGTCATATCCTCACCCTGCATGCCAAAGAGCTGTGCAAGCGGGATACATCCCACAAGCGTAAGCAGGAACAGTCCTCCCATTAACAAGAAGGAAAGGCGAACGGCACTTTTCATCAGCATACGGATACTGGTATAATCACGCTCCCCGTAAAAGACTCCGATGAGGGGCGACACCGCCTGTCCTGCACCTGCCACAAATGCAGTGGCAAAATTTAACACTGCACAGGCAACGGCAAACATACTGACTCCGTCCTCGCCCAGCGCCGTCAGCACCAGACTGTTCAAAAAAATAGTGCGAAGCATGTTGCACAGATTATTCAGAGCCGCAGCTGCACCTGCACGGACCAGCTGAACCGTATCATGGACAGGGTGTGCTACCCTGCCAAGTCCCAGCTGTCTTCCTTTTCCAAAAAACAGTACCCCGATACCCGCTGCATCGGCAACCGCTGCACTGAGAACCACTGCAAGCCCCACTCCGGTCAGACCTAGATCCATCCGATGAAACAGGAGCACCAACAGGATATCTACCACTCCCATCACACCGAAGATCATCATCGAATACTGTCCGCGTCCGTCCACACGCAAAAAGTTAAAGGGATAATACATCAGCGTAGTAAACAGACCTCCCGCAAGCATCACCCGCCCGTAGCCGGCAGCAGCCTCAAACAAGGCTCCTTTTGCACCTAAAAATCCCATCAGTGGCTGAAAAAATAAAACGCCCACTGCCGAGAACATCACAGGCACCGCAATGGACAACAAAAGAGAGAGCGTCGCATAGGCATTCACCTGTGCGTCCTCCTCTTTTCCCATTGCAATAGATGCACCGGTTGCTCCGCCAATACTGATCAGACAGCCAAACATTGCAAAAATGAATGTGACCGGGTTGACCAGGTTCATCGCAGCCAGTGCCTCCTTGCCGTACAGATTTCCCGTCAGAAGGCTGTTGACAAATGTGATCATCGTAGATCCCAACAGGGAGATGATCGTCGGAATGAGATATTTGCTAAGGGTATGTTTTACAAAATAATTGTTGTTTTCAAGTTCTGTCATATTCCCTGTTTTTTGCATATTGCAAATCCATTTACTCGATATGTAAAATGCCGCTGAAACCGGACATCTTAAATACCTGGAGCACTGCATCAGCCACATGCACCAGTGTCATGGTTCCTCCCTTGGAGTTTGCGGTTTTCTGTCCGATCAGCAGCGCACGAAGGCCTGCACTGGACACATATTCCACACCGGAGAAATCAAGCACCAGCTTACTTCCTTTCTGGAATGCCTGCAAAATCGCATTCTGAAGCTGGGGACTGGTGGTCGTATCCACCCGTCCGTCAATCTTAATCTGAATCGCATCTCCTGATCTTGTCTCTGAAATGTTCATATTACGTAATCCTTCCTCTATCCTCTGACACTATAACAGTGCATGATTATTCATATTAAGTATATTATAGCGCTTTTGGGAAGAATGGCAATTCCTTTTTTTCTTATGAATAATATTAATTTTGTCATAGGTCAGCTGCAGCCTATGTCAGCGTGACCACGCCATCCATGATCTGATCTTCATCGAGTCCGCCGTTCTCCACCTCAAATACCCTGGCATTCATATCCAGATAGCTGTGAGAATCAAGTATGCCATCGGACTTTAAGTGAACGATATGGATCCGGCTCCTTAAGGGCTTGAACTGTTCGATCAGATACATGAGCTGGGATTTTACAAGCTCCGACACCGGCCGCTCCACCAGCATCACCACATCATAAACACTGTTTCCGTAGAGCTTTGCTATGTCCATTCGATCCTTTCCCGCCAGATAATCCTCCATGATATTGTGTTCCAGGATCAGTACCTCCTCACCCAGCAGGATCTCTGCGATCGTACGGATCGCTTTTTTCGTTCCCTTCATCCGGTTCAAAGAATAAGCCTCCCGCACAAGCGCACGCAGGATCTTCTCATCCCGGATATCACAGTCAAGGTCGATCCCCAGCCACTTTCCATAGGTGATCAGAAGCTGCACAGGACAAGTGTCCACATTTAACAGCTGCGGCAGCTGTTCGATATCCTGCTGGAAATCCGTGTATACACTTGAAAAAATGGACAGATAACGGTGAAAAAAGCTGTTTCTCTCCCGATATACCTCGGGAAAGGTCTGCATAAAGCTATCTCCACGGCGGTCTACACGGATATTACGCAGATATCCGGTTCCCTCACCCACAAATTCGATCACAAAGTACAGATAGCGCCCCCGCTGCTCATACAAAAGCACATCCTTGTGATTGATATGGCGCTTTGCCTCCACACGTTCAAAAAATTCCCTCTTGATCGTAGGAGACTCCTCCGGATCGCATAAGAAATCATCTATTTTTGTCAGTTTTCCTGCCCGGTAGAACATCGACTCGTTGAGTGCACGCACATACACATAGCAGGTCATATTTTCCGGATAATCCGCCTCGAAGGATAATCTGCCCCAGCTGCCATCCTGTGTGGCACAATCCAGGGCACGCACATACAGTGCATGCCGGGGTTCATGCTCGTTCATCACGAGCGTCCCATCCTCCTCCATCGTAAAGCCGGTCAAAAGCCCGCTCTCGATCCGGTTCTTTTTTATGGAATAACATATACCAGCCATTGGATTCCTCCCTTTCGGTTACTTCACGTAGACATCGATCTCCATGGACAGGGTGCCCACGCAGAGCAGACAGTTTTCTGCCGGATAGATATCTGCGTCCTTTAGTTTTGCCTGATTGCTATGCTGCGGCTGAATGGACAGATCATAGACAAACTCCACGCAGTCCAATTCCTCAATGGCATGAAAAACTTCATTAAAACGTAATACATCTCCAAAATTTTTATCTGAATGGATATAGTCAATCTGTTTTGCGATCGCCTCTTCGATCTGCTGCCTGCAGTTTTCGAAGGTTGGTTTCACATAGACCGTTCCCCGGACATTGACCGGTTCATAGACCGGTGGGATGATCTCGATGCGGGTGGTAAGCAGTCTGCGGTCTTCCAGCTCCTGCTCGATCACCTTACGGTAAATGTCAGAAAGCTTTGGAAATTCCTCGTCCGTCCCTGGCTTGACCGCGATCCGCACACGGTTTCGCGCTTCATCCATATTAGCCTTCACCTTGTGAATGCAAAGCTGCGGCGTCTGTTTCACGATCATCTCGTAATCGGATGCTGTCACTGCCGTATAGGGCGTATTCAGATCCTTTAAAAACCGCTTTCTTACATCTGGAATGCGCTCTCTGAAGCAGCCGCCGGTACCTGCACCGGGATTTGTGAAACGGATCACTGACGGCACATGACCGGTAGTCAGTGTACTTCCGCTTCGGATATTTCCATCGGGACCGTCGGTTGTGGCACAAGCTCCAATAAAAAGCTCTGCACCGATAAATGAGCCTGCATCCTCGATGCATATCGTCCCTTCGTACTCATACAGATGATAGTACAGATTGCCTTCCTCCGCTCGCTCCGGACGAACAAAGTCATAAATGGGTTCTCCATTTTCATCCAGACGTCTTGCAATAATGGAGAAAGAATCTGCAACCACCCTTCCAAAGGGAAGCTTTATTTTCTGATCATCAAATCCAAGTACGGTTCCAATGGAATACTTTCGCATCATTTCTTCCGTATAGGCAACGATGCGGATCGAATTTTTTACCTTTTCCGGTGCAAACCCATGCCGCTTTTTATCAAAGCCATAGATATGCATACCGTAGCCTTCCTTCTGCAGATCATAATACCTTCCCTGCATATCCGGATCAGGCGCATACTCATAACGTTTGTATGAACTGCCTTTGGCCTCTCTTGCGTATACGTGAACATAGCCCTCTTCTGCAAGATCACTGAACAGTCGTACGCTGCCAGGTTTATGAAAGGTCGTACAGGAGCTCAGGGTCTTCTTCTGCCATACCTCAAACAAAAAGCCCTGTACCTTCACCAGCTTTGGCCGCACATCATAATCGGAACGCTTTAAGGTGGCACGGATCATACAGCTTTTATCCGGCAGATCCGGATGGGGGACTGTCATCTCCTGGGGCATCCGGATGCGGATCTCTCCACTCATTAAAAAGCAATTGGATCCATCCCGGACACTGACCTCCTGAAAACCGTTCTCTGTATAACACTCCCATTTGATCTCTGCAAAAGTATTGCGACCCTTCTCCGGGAAATCATTACGATTATAACGGTCTGCCACGCTCACATACATGATGAGTTCTTCCCCTGGCTCCGGGAGTCTGTTTGCCGTAAAATATACGCAGTCTCCCACCGCCGGATGTTCACCAAACACAAAGCCCGGAACCTTTAATTCCTTTTCACACAAAAAGCTGTAGTCATAGAACTCTCCGCCCCGTTTTCCATACACACCGGTCAGATGACTATTATTGAGCAGCGTTACGCGGTTTGTCTCAAAGCAGAGATCCCCGATATGAAACTGCTGATTCGCCGGCAGATAGACCGGCTCCTTCACATTTTCTGCCGCAAGGAGCAGTCTTGCACATTTGCCTTTTCTTGCAGAGAAACCGACTAGTCTCAACAGGTTCTGCAGCACCGGCATGGTTACCTGATCGATGGCATCCGCCTGTAAAGTTTCGAATGCAGTCAGGCTCTCTAAGATCGTGATGCCGGGATCGGAAGCATTGAAATTTGTCCACTCATCGGTATACAGAGGGATCTGAGTCAGCGCTTCGCTAAAGCGTTCATCAAATGTCTTTTTATTTAGATTTTTACTATTTAACATTTGCCATTCCCCCTCATTTACTGCTCATCCACCGTCAGATGGACATGATGGACACCGCTTCTGCACACCATAAACGGGTTCTCCTGCACTTCAGCCAGCTCCGTTTCATGGATCCCATGCTCATCGGTATAGCGCGCGATCATCAAAAGCTTTCGCACGATCGCCTTACGCTTTAATACATTTAATTTCATGAGCAGCTGGTTTTTCTTTGGCATGACACCGATCTTCCAGCCGGCTCCGTTCTCGCTTTCAACCGGATCCAGATAACGGGCCAGACATTCCTGCAGCTCGCTCTGGATCTCGAAGCTGTCCTCCATCAGCATGCTCTGTGCCCATACATCCACACATACATCCACAAAGATCGGCTCGACGATATGGATGTTGTCCGGAGAGATGGTCAGCTCACAGGACTCCATGAGATGATTTTTTAAAGCATCCGCAAGGTTATGGAAGGAATAGCTTCCTGCGCGGTAATCCTTTAAGAGCACTACAAATGTGACCGCATCTCTGTCTATGACACCGTCGATACGCTTTCCGGTAATGCAGCGCACCTGTGCGATCGTATCGGAGTATGCGAGGATCTCCCTTTCATAGTCGCTGACTGACACGAGACGCCTGCGTGAACGCAGGATATTTGCGCCTCGCTCCAGTGCACTGTCAATCGTCTCCATATTGCTGCCGCCATAGGCTTTAAACGGGTTCGATACCGAATTCAAAAACATAAACTGTGTATGAACGTCATTGATCTCGCCTTTTCCCACATTTCCCAGTTGTCCGTCACAGCAGCGCACACGTACTTTAAAAGCTACATCGTCCGTCACTCTGGGCACCTCTGTATGGATGCCGTCTCCAAAGATGAGCCGATTGTTCATGCGGTCTAACGCGTAGCCTCTTTTTTCCTCTGCGTCATCCAGCCGCTCCAGTTCCTCCCATTTCACGTAGAAGGCGGTGATCTCTCCGCGCACATCATACTCGGCGCGCACACGATCCGGCATCAGACGGATCATTTCTTTCATCTCTTTGACGGAATGGCGATCCCGCTCATTGACCCACAGATCGATATCAAGGATATGATCTGATCCAAGCGTAAAATACATATTCGGAAGCACTTCATCCAGGTAAAAATCCTGTTCCTTCTTTGTCTCAATATTTTCTACCTGTACGGCATTCAGTCGGATATCATTGATCTTTGGAAGCATATCTTCCGGCTCGTCATCACGTTTTGTACGGCTTCTGGTAATGCGGATCCAGTACATATGCTTGTTCTCGATCACAAGCGGTGCCATATCTGACTGGGGCATAAAGACCACGGTTCCGGTCCGGGTAAAGTTTGCGGTGTGATCGATCACCTTCATCTGGCGAAAACCACCGCGGGTACTATATTCAAATTTGCAGCGAAGTCCATCGTAATAATTGCCCTCGGCAACATCAAAAAACAGGCTGACAGGTCCCGCATCCATCCGGTTGCGGAAGCCTAAATACACGGCGTCATCACTGTACAGGCCAACACCGAATGCCACAAATGCCCGATGTGCCTTCACAAGCTTCGTACAGTCGATCTTTCGCGTCGTGTTGACAGCGATCAGCTTCTGAGGCTCCACATAATGCTCCTTATAGCAGTAGGAGATCTTCAGGTTACTGATGTGTGGATAATGATGAATACACGGGCGCATATAACAATTGTCCGCTTTCAACAGCTGGATACGCAGTGTCCTGCCCTCATAGGCGCCGCTTGCAGTACCTACCCAGTCGGAGGGACAGATAAAATTCAATTCGTATCTGCCTTTTTTGTCATGGGCAAACAGCTGTTTGTATTCCTGACGACATTCCAGCTTTTTCCAGCCAATGCCGTTAAAATATTCAATCGAGATCTCATCCGCATAAGTATCTGCAGGCATATCTGTAAGGATCACCCTCGGTTTTCTCTTGATGATCTTTAAATCTTCTTCCTCCTGCTGCTTTGTAAGCTCCACCAGATGCTCCGGATATGTGACGTCAAAAGACATGGTGACCACTGCACCGGATTTTGCAAAATAATTGTCATGACCGATATAGCACTCCTGATAAATAGAGAGCGTATCGGTAAACAGATCGAAATGATCCACATCAAGATCCGTAGACCCGTTGTTAACAGACTGCGCAGCCTGCTCTCGTCCTTCGGATGAAAATGCGATGCGTTCGATCGCATAGTTCTCAAACACCGGCTCTAATGCCTCCAGCACGATCAGCTGATAGGAACGTCCATCCATATCCAGTCGTTCCGTAGCAGGCGAGGACGCGTTTCTGACCAGACGGAAGGTCTGTTTGTCCGGAAGCATAGTCACTTCATCATAGGCCTGCAGGTCGCCATCTCCGTAATAGCTAAAACGGTACGCCCCTGTACGGATCTTATCCAACAGCTTCTCATCTCCGACGATACGCACATAAAGAGGGTTATCTACCGTATCGAATGCGCTCTCGTGATAAAACAACAGTGCATTTTTTGATATATTTGCTGCCTTTCCAAATAACCGGAAGGGTTGGATCTTCATGACAGTCGGAGCCTGCTCCTGATAGTCGATGGTGCTTCCGACACTTTCTTCCACTTCCATTTTTGCAGGGATCAGTTCCGGGACATCGTATCTGCCAAGCAACGGCATCACGTAGCCTTCTTTTCCCCTGGTCATAAATGCCGTCTCAAACACCGCATTGGACACATAAATGCTGTTTGATGTCTCGAAGATCACGGGTTCATCCGCATCCTCCGGCTGAGCGGTCAGCTGTGTTCCCCGCGGGATCTCAACTCCCGGTACCGTGTCGTTTACGAGATCAAAGAGCACCAGTGCGCTTGCAGGCTTTGCAGGCAGCAGTGAAATATCAAGCATGTTTACAAACTCGGTATGATACTTTTCGATCACCTCATTATACATGTTAATGTTATCGCTCATCTGTCCCGCAAAGATCTTTGCGATCGTCACACCAATGTCCGGATCATCCTCCGAATAGTGCCACTCCGGCGTATAGGACTTCGCCAGTTCCTTGATGCGCTCTTCAATATCATCTTTTGTTCTTGTATCGATCTGATCGGTCTTTAACACTTTATTCATGCTCTTCCTCTCACTCTTCAGGGGCTGCCTCGTCATACTGTTCTGATTCATATTGCTCGGACTCATAAGCCGCTTCCTCTGTATCTGCATTTAAATAAAAGGGAAATACCAGATTTCCTCTCTGATTTGTGTCACTCACAAGGTAATCGATATTGATGATCAGACAACCATCCTTTGTTGTCGTGTCTGTCGTGATCTCCACATCGCTCACCCGGGGCTCCTGGGTTAAGATCTGCTCTGCCAGATCCCGCTTCATCATACTGAGCGCCGTGATGTTCGTATCCATAAACGTATAGGACATAAGCGTGCTTCCGTAGGCCGGCCTTGCAAACCGCTCAGACCTCTGTGTCATCAGGATCAGATAAATGGATTCCTTCACACTTTGTTCCGCCGATGAGGTCATAAATCTTCCCGTAGCCTCATTGATCTGCGGCGGGAATTTCATTCCGCTTCCCAAAAACTTTTTATCCGGCATATGCGATACTCCTTTCCATTATCCGATCTTTATGGGTTTTCCCTCGACAGTCACCGGGCCGTTGCTGGAAACCGTAGCCTTTGAGGTTCCCTCCAGCTTTGCCGTCCCGCCTGACAGGTTAATGCTCTTCACCGCGGACTCCGTGATACCGTTTGTGGCATCCACTCGGAAGTCCTTCGTCTTCAGCTCCGTAACACCGCTGGCTCCGTTCATGGTAAGCGTGATCGTCTCGCCCACCTTGATCGTCAGCTTTGTGGCTGCGGTGATCTCCATCTGCCCGCTCAACGTATTCATCACGATCTGATTTGCTTCTGCCTGATCCGTGATGGTGATCGTATGCTTTGCATTGTCCAGCGTGATGCTGTGCTCGGTGCTCAGTTCTTTTCCGGCTGTCCGGATCGTGATCTTATCGGATGCACCTTCGCCTGCATTATCCTCAAAATCAATGGCATTTCCATTGTGTGTCACAATACGCTTATTGGAATTGAGCATATTTGCGGTCTTATTTAAAAACAGGTCAGTTGTTTTTGAAATACAACCTACTACATAGGGGCGTTCGATATTGCCCTGCTCAAAGGCCACCAACACCTGGTCTCCGACCTCCGGCATGAAGTAGATGCCCCAGCTTTTGCCGCCGTATGGCATGGCCAGTCTTGCCCAGCGCAGCTGGTTTCCTTCGTCCCGCGACGGGAGCGACACACACAGTCTGCCCGGCATCATGGTATCATAGTTCTGTGCTACTGTGCCGACCATGACTCCGAACACCCGGTTATCACCGGTTTCCGTCTTCGTTGCCTGCTTTTCCGCAATGTCATCAATAATATCAAATAATCCCATTCTGTCATTCCTCCGGGTAAAACATCAGATTATAAAATGGTGTTCATCAGGCTGGATGCGCCGGCGCTTATGATATCATCCGACAAGCCTCCGGTCATATCGCTTAATTCATCCATTGCATCATCTACCATATCCATGGCGCTGTCCACAGTATCCATCACGTTATCCACTGCATCCATCACACCGCCAAGTGCGCCGCCCAAAAGTCCACCGCTGCTTCCTGCCGAATAGGAACCACCCAGACCTGCCGCCTTTGCGGTGATCCTTGTGGAAAAGCCCTGCTCGGCATTCATCGTGTGCTTAACACTCATGATATAAAACAGATTGTTGACCGGGTCGCCCATATTCACCAGCTTGATATAGCGTCCGGGAACCAGGTCCGGAATACCGATCAGCTCTGCCTCCAGAGTTCCGAAACGGAAGGCCACATCCTCTGCCAGGTATTCCGCGCGGTAGCCGGCCTCTTTTTTGCTGTCCGCCGTGGGATCAATGTAAACCTTTAAAGAATCCTGCACCAGCTTGGAAGCATATTTTCCTTTGGAAAGCTTATTTTTCAGCTTCACGGAATTCGCGATCTGGGAAGCCTTTCCCACGTCGGTGCTGCGCACCTCTACTTTGCCCACCAGACCGGTCACATTGTATTCCACATCTACGTTTTTCATGCCGGTAGCCGGCGAGATCTCCATGAGCACCTCGGCATAATCCTTCGCTTTTCTGAAATACACATTTCCGCTGCTGACAAAAAACTCATAGTTATATTTTTTGGCTGCCTTTACGACAAACTCATAATCACTCTCTGCCACCATCTCCACGGTTTTATCCGTCGCGGTTCCCGGAACACCGGGAACGGAAACGCCTCCCACACCGGGAATGCTTCCCGCCGCCTGACTCAGCTGATTCGCCGCATTTTTTGCCTGATTTGCCGCATCCTGCGCTGCGTCCGCCGCAGCCTGCGCTGTATCTACGGCACTTCCTACCGTTGAAGCGGCATTCGTCACAGAGCTGACAGCCCCGCCGGTCAAAGAATCCAATGCGCCTGCCGCTGCTCCACCGCCCATAGAGGAAGCTGCATTTGCTGCTTCCATCGCTGCGCTACCTGCCTCCATGGCCGCATCCGCAAGATCGCCGACACCGGCTGCATCCGCAAGACCGCCGAGCACTCCGCCCGCCAGATCCTGCTTATCCGGGGTGTCTGTAATATTCAGCTTCTTTATGATGCCGCGGTCCTTCATATCGACATACAGCTCCGAGGAAAAGATCTCACTGACCGCCTCGGAATAACTCATGGCCATCATCTGTTTGGAATAGCAGTTTGCCATCATGATGCCTTTCACATCCATGCAGGTCACACGCACACCTGGGTTTTCATCCTCCTGAAAGAAGAAATTCACCTGCGAGATAAAACCGCAGAACACTTCCTTTACCACAGAACCATAACCAACACTGATGGACACCTGTGAACCGATGGCCACAAACTTTTTGATGGACTTAAACTCAAATGCACAGGTCTGCCTGTTATAGCATCCATAGATCACAAAGGATGCGATGGATGCCTCAAATCCGCTGGTGTTCTCAATCTCCACATTACCGACATACAGCTTCGCCTTTGATTTATTCAGTGGATTGCCCTCCACCTCCACAAGAACCACCGGATTCGTAAAATTATCGTATTCTTTTTTTAATTTGTCAAAGGTTACCTCTGCTGCCATATCATTATCCTTTACTGCCGGATCTGACCGGCTGATTACTTACTGAAATTCAACAGACTGCCCGCCCGCTGCGTCCAGCTGACAAGACTCTGGCTTCCGGCACCGAATGCCTTCTCATATTCATCCTGCCATCTTCCAAGACTGTTAGGTGAAACGGTCTCATCTGCACATACAAGGGAGAGCTGCACAACTGCCCGCACCGGAATACCGGAGCTGTTAAACATCGTATACTGGGCAGATACCCGGTTTAACACACCGGTGTAGCTCATGTCCCCCCAGTTAAATGTGATACATCTGGTATAAGGCGAGCGCAGTGCCGCGATCAGTCCCTCCACCTCCTGCTGAACCGTCATCTTCCGGTTCTTTCCGGCTGCGGAAAGCCCGGTTTTGATCACGGATTTTGCCAATTCGGAAGGTGCGATGTTCGTCTTCGCACTAAGGAAGCATTCATTTGCATTCATGTTGTCAAACAAGAGCTTCACATTCAGATTGATGTGGATCGGAACCGGCTTAAAGTCAATGGCTGCCGGACCGGATCTTCCATGCTCATCTGTATTATTAAAGGCAGTGGTTGCCATGCGGCCGCCGCCGTGTCCCTCGATCTGCAGGTCGCTGGGATTGAACTGGACCTGAAACTGTTTTTTGGATCCTTTCAGTGTGATCCCTGACAAGCGATTTAGTCCGCTTCCACGAATCGTCTGCTCCAAAACATCCGACTGTGCCGTAAAATCACCTACCATATTGGTGAGTGTATCCAGCTGGCTCAGATCGGTCAGCGACAGTGCCGTGCTTGGAGAACCGTCCGCATTCGGGGGATTCTGTTTTCTCACATCATCGATCTCCCGAAGATCCAGTATCTCCAGGATCGCTTTTTCATTGACAAAAAAATTCTGAATACCCATATCTGATCATCCTCAAAATCTGCAACTAAATGTTCAGGTTCAGAACGGAATTGCTGAGCCCGCGGGAAAGACTGTTCACTGACTGGGTCAGCCCGCTGGTCATGGAATCGCCAAAGGCCTTCGTAAATGCTTTTTCCCAATATTTGTTCGAATATTTTGCACTGACATCCTCGGACTGGCGGATCGTCAGACGGATCTCGCCGCGCACCGGGTGTCCCTGCGTGTTAAACATTTTATAATTGGAACTCACGCTTGTCAGCTCCCCTTGAAAACACATCTGTGCCCAGAAAAACAATACATGTCTCGTGTAATCTCTTGTTAAAAGCGACATAATGCCATCCATCTGCGGCTTGACCGAGTAGCCGTCTCCGGCAAGCTTATTGACTGCATTACTCACAACCCCCACCGCATTGCCGACATTCACGGAAAGATTGGACATCATAAAGGAATCATACACATTTACTGCATCAAATAGAAGCTGTACAGACATCGTGGTGGAAACCGGCTCCACGTTCTGACGCAGCTGACTGGTGCTGGCATCTCCCATGGCTCCTCCCGAGAAGCTCATCTGGTTTCCGGCAACGGTCTCCAGATAGATACTGGAAGGATTATAGGGAACCTCCAACGCCAGATAGCGGAACTGCTCGATCGTTTGTGTAGTTCCTCGACCGGCCAGACTTTTGAAAGATGCCATCACGCCTTCACCTCCGCCAATCAAAAGCTGTTCTCTCAGTTTATCAGACAAAGTGATCATTTGATCCACTGATAATCCTTGTGTTTTTTTTACATCCGGTACGCAAAGGATCGCCTTCGGTATATTACCGGTTGCAAGGTTTGCGGTATCCTTTAAACCTCCCAACAGACTATTTCCTATACTTCCTGCAAATGCGCCAATACCCATCTGTCATCCCTGCCTTTATTGCTCTCGGACCATGCCAATAGCAACTGATCCGGCTCTAGTAACCGCGTCTGCGTTTTTCCGACTCCAGACGCTTTTCCAGTTTATGGTAGATCTTCTCCGAAAGTGCTCCCAGCTCTCGCTGAACGCCCTGACGGACAAGCTCGTTTACGTTTTCTGTCTGTTCCACAATCTGCTGCGTATTCACGTTCGTGTAGGTACGCTCGGTCGTGTCATAGTTTGTGACCGTCTCATTCTGCTTGTGTACGGTACGATTCACCTTGTTGTTCTGCTCGATCATCTGCTGAACAAATTCCTCATCCATCTGCTGTTCCTGACTGCGATGCACGAGCGTCACATCTGTGCGACGGTCTTCGTAAATCTGTTTTTTCTGTGGTTCCACAGGTGTTTTCTCATTCCAACGGTCAATGACCTCTCTGGTCTGCTCATGTAGCTGCTCATGCTGCTCGTGCATGATCTGTGACTGCTTCTGCACAAGCTCCGCCTGATGGATATCACGGATCAGAATGCCCATGTCATCACTGACACCGGTCATTTCCCTTCGAAGTTCCATCGGTGCCTCCAGATACTCCCGCACCGTCTCATAGACTGCCCTGGTCTGTTCCGGAAGAATATTCAAAACCTGCGCCAGCTGAGACTGCTTTGCCTGCTGCTGCTCTGCTCCCTCAGCCCTGAGCTGTTCCATCAGCTCGTTTGGATGCTCCAGACCCATCAGGCTTTCACGGCGCATCTGACCGGGATCCTTCCTTTCCTGCGGACGCTCCATGGACTCACGGATGCCCTCCATCATCTGCATGTATTTATACTGATTATTGATATTTTCACGGTTGATGCGGGAAAGTTCCTGCTCGATGTTTGTCAAATCCCTGTGATCCACATGAGTCGTCTGCTCCTGTGTCACATCACCCTCGTACACATCGCCTTCACTGACGGTTCTGTGGTCGATCACTGTTCTCTGATCCACATGGGTATCCGACTGTGACAAGCGGTTCTGCTGCTCGATCGTCTGACGGAGCAGCCGGTTTTCTCTTGTCTCGTTGTTCGTGATGCGCCGGTCTAACAGACGATTTACGATCTGTGAGGAGTGATCCGCATAATACTGCGGCAACTCGGTCTGCAACAGTTCAGTCAGGTACTGCTCATCGTTTTGTTCCGAGATCCGGTTAATGAGCTCCTGACGGCTGATATTCTGACTGAGCAGTTCATTCACTGCATGATACTGCTCGGTCGAACGATCCACAAATAACTTATTCAAGATAGCGATCTCATTTTGCTGCTCTTCGTGATATGCAGCCTGATACGTATCCCGCTGTACCTGATAGGTTCTGTACGCAGCACTCATTCGCTGTTCCATGCGCTGCATGGTATTCTGCGCGTTCTGATAAAAGGATCGCTCCATATGATACCAGTTATCGCCGCCCCGAAGCCTGTTTTCGCTGCGGCTCTGATAGATATTGCTGATCAGATCAAGCAGCACGGCAGAGCTGACCTGATGAAGCACGTTTTGTTCCGTGACCTGCTCTTCGTTTAACTGCTGATCCTCGTAATAATTTTCATGCCGGTAAACAAGTGGCGTTTCTTCTCCCCTTGCCTCGCTCTTTAGTTTCTGAAGCAGAATGTTCTGTGCCAGGCGGTGCTGCTCAGAAAGCGCCACTTCTGTATTTGTAATATTCTGATCACCCTGTCTGCTGGTATTAAAATTGACAACGGTCTGATAAACAGCTGCAGTATGCAGACGGTTTAATATCTCCTCATGCAGATGCAGCGTCTCCTTTTGCTCGGTGAGCTGCTGAGATACATGCTCGTCATTCTGCTCGGTCCGGTAGTTTTCTACCAGCTGGCGAAGTTCCCCGGCGTGGTTCCAGTACAGGTCGATCAGCTTGTTTGTATTGTTCTGCTCCTGTCTGATGTTCGTCACCTGATGCATGAATTCACTGACATTTTTGATGCCGATCTTTTGCAAGACATCTGTGATGTACACCCGGTCCTGATATGTAAGCTCTGATGAACCGCTGACCATGATCCGGTTAACAAGGTTATTAATGACCTCCAACTTATTTTCCTGATGTGTGTTCACATTCGTCTGCTGGAAGATGTTCATCTCATCCTCCCCGCCAAAATAATATTCCGGCGGAGTTGTCACGATGTGCAGCAGATCCTCCGGTGTGAGATTCATACTCATCATCGAATACGGATCCGTGATCCTGTGGTAAAAGCCCTCGTGCATGGAGTTGTCGGGTGTTTTACATTTTAATTCAATTGGTGCTGTGATCGTTAACATCCCGGATCCTCCTGCTTACCGATTTCTTCAAACTTACTTTTTCTTTAAGAAAGCAGCCACATCTGCGGCGCTGCGGGTCTTCGGCCACTGTCTTGCCATCGACTGCATGGTTGCTTTTCGCACTTCATTTTCATTGACTGTCGCGCTCTGCCGGACGGTTCCAACATAGGAGTTCCTGCTCTTTGAGCCGTTGATAAAATAACGTCTCTGATTTTCTGTCGGCTTCATCACCTTAGTGGTAGCTCCGCCTTGACGAGCCTCGGGCCGCTTCATTTCCTTCGTGATGGCTCCGCCCTGACGGGGATCAGGCCGCTTCATCTCCTTTGTGATCGCCCCGCCCTGACGCTTTGGCATCTGCTCTTTTCGCACTTCCGCTTCATTGACCGCAGCACTTGTTTTGACTGTTCCCATATACTGTGCTACACTCTGTGATCCCGGCAGATAATAACCTCTTGCCTTTGTCTCCAGCTCTGTCCTGGGAGTCATAGCCTGCGTATCCGCGCTTCTGGTATCGTCTGTGCCATCGTAGCGTCTCTGACCTTCTGTCGGCTTCATCGTCATCTTCGCCGCGATGCCATCGGAACTCTTACCTTTATAATTTTTAACAAATTCCGTTCTTTTATCTTCAGGCACCTTTTTATCGACGTACATGGTTGCCTGCGTTTCCATCTGGGTCTTTGTCAATTCATCTGTATTTCTCTGTGCACTCTGTTTTTCAGTCCCTTGATATGTAGACTTGCTCACGGATCCCGGAAGAAAATAACGCTTTGCAGCCTGCTCCATTTTTCCCTGCGAATCCATCTCATTTGTCTTCGCGCTTTTGGTATCATTTGTGCCATCGTAGCGTTTCTGACCTTCTGTCGGCTTCATCGTCATCTTCGCCGCAATACTGTCGGAACTCTTACCTTTATATTTTTTAACAAATTCCGTTCTTTTCTCTTCAGGCACCTTGTTATCAACGTACATGGTTGCCTTCTTTTCCATCTCTTTCTTCGTCAGCTCATCTTTATTTCTCTGGGCACTCTGTTTTGCGATCCCTTTATGTGTGGACTTGCTCACGGATCCGGGAATAAAATAACGCTTAGCCGCGTGCTCCATCTCTTCCTTCGAAGCCATCTGGTTCTTTGTGGCGATTCCGATCTCATTTTGATGGGTTTTGGCATTACGAGTGGTTGAGACCTTCGTGCCTTTATAATTCAGCACATGCATGGGAACCTCTTTAACCTTTTTATCCACATACATCTTTGCCTTTTCTTCCATCTCTTCTTTTGTCAGCTCAGTGACACCCATCTGAAGCTTTGCCTCTTTACGCTCCGCATCGCGCTCCATGTTTTTGTAATCCTTCTTCAGGCTCCACGTTTTGCGCTTTGACAGCGTAGACGGATTATCGATACAAAGCATCTCACGGTAGGCGATCGTTGTTGTCTCCACCAAAAGACCGCTCCGCTCTGCGTTCAATTCTCCATACTCCTTTGACATGACCGTACAACCGGTAAAGGTATACATGCGCTGCATGGAATCAGAAAGATCCAAAACACCGTTTTCCCCTTCTCCCTGATAGCGGCTGACCATAAGGATCACAGGAAGTGCAAGATCGGTACCCAGCGCCAAAGGGTCAAGCATGTCGATGCCGACGTAGCGCTCCACCTGAAACGTAAAAGGCTTGCTGATCGGCTTTCTGAGCATATGTACATAATCATTCAATCCGCCTTCCTGCAGGATCTCGTATTCGTTTTCTCTCTGAAATACACGCACGGATTTGCAGGGCAGGTTATAGATGCCCTCCACCTGAAGATTAAAATTATAATTAACGAGCGGTGTCAGTCCCTGATTGGATGTCATATCCCAATCCAGACCGCTTCCAAATCCAACTCCGCCTGATAAATAATCCATATGATCCACCTCTCATATCTCTCATCAATATCTGTCCGGTTTCATTTCTAAAATACTCTTTTCCTTCGATTTCTTGGAGGGATTCAAGCTCTTATTGATCTCGGATATCTCACTGCACCAGCGTCTGCGGCTCATATGATCCAGCTGCATGACCTCATCCATGCCCCAGTGAAAATAATACGAGATAAAAGACATCTCCCGATAAAGCTCCTCTTTCGGATACAGCTTTATCCCTCCTCGGTAAAATTTAGCGGCACCTGAAAGATCTCACCGCAGGACGGGCAGACACACTCCATGGTGGGCGGTTCAATATCATTGATCCGCTGATACATATCCTGCAAAAATGCCAGATCTGCGGTAAAAAGCTTTTCAATGATATTTGCTCCGATCATCGGAATTCCCTCCAGCTCTGTCACCACCTTGCTTAAGATCACGATGGTCAGGTAAGAAGGATTGCTCAGCACACGAGGATCTCTTGTGGCACTGATCTCATCTCCTGCAGTTGCCAGGCGCATCTTTCCGTTGCGATGAAGCTCTCCATTGTTGTCCATATAGCCCTTCGGTAATGTAAAATCAAATACTGTTTCCATATATCTTGCCCTCTCTTTATAATTGATGAACCAACATCAGATTCCCCGCCAAAATGAAACGGAACCGGTTTCTGTTTCACCTTGGCGGGAAACCCGCACATGGCAGGTTTCCCAATGAACATACAATTGCAGATTTTAGTTCGGGATAATGAGCTCTTCATAAGCAAGCTCTACAGACTCGATCGCTACATCACTGGTCTTTGCATCCAGATCGGGAGCCGTATACTTGGTTACCCATGCATTGGACAGGATCCATACACGTGTTCCTGTGATAGAATCTACTCTTGTCTGAGGTGCACCACCGTTGATATCGATCATCTCGATCTGTACATTGTTACGGGGCATCTCACCACGAACCTCGCTGACACACTCCTGAATCCATGTCTTAAATGCACTGTCCAGTGTGTAGCCAAACTTCAAGGTTACGTTTCCATGCTTTACAAGTCCGGGGATCTTAACCGGTGCAAGGCTGTTTGCATTGCCCTGTCGGAACTCGATCACATCAACAGTTGCCTCTACGCCACTTACCTCGCTGAACGCTGCGGTTCCGCTGACACCGTCAACGGTAACGAGGAAGTTCATTTTAGTCAACGGATATGCAAGGTTTTTTCCATTGCTTTCATATGTTGCCATAAGTTATCTCTCCTTTTCTTTATTCGTTTCGACCTCTGATATTATTCTGTTGCTTCTCCGCCAGCTTCTGCTGTGTGCTGTGTAACACGGAAGATAACGAACTCTGCAGGACGGGAAGGTGCAATACCAATGTTGCAGATCAGTCTGCCGTTCATGATATCGTCTCTGCTCATTGTAGAAGGTCCGATCTCTACGAAATAAGCTTCAGATGCAGAGCTTCCTGCAAGCATTCCGGTTCTCCACATTCCATCCAGGAAGGAAGAAATGGTCATGCTGACTCTCTGCCAGAGTGTTGCATCGTTGGGCTCGAATACTACCCAGTTGGTGTTTGCCTTGATGCTCTCTTCTACGTAGATGAACAGACGGCGTACGTTGATATACTTAAACGCATTGTTGCTGCTGGCAGTCTTTGCACCCCATATGCGGATGCCCTGTCCCGGGAAAGAACGGATCAGGTTGATTCCCTCGGGATTTAAGATATCCTGCTCTGCCTTTGTATAATTGGTCTTTAATCCGGTACAGAATACGGTCTCGTTAGCCGGTGCTTTATGTACGCCGCGGTTGATATCGGTTCTTGAGTATACACCGAGAACTGCTCCTGAAGGCGGTACGAAATCAGCTTTTCCGGAAGCGCGGTCAAATACCTGGATCCAGGGATGATACATTGCTGCGTAGGTAGAATCGATCATGTTTCTGTACTCGATCAGATCCTTTGTCTTGTAAAGATCCTTCGGCATATCGATCACTGCCACACGGTTCTTTAAGTTCTCGCAATGTCCAACAAGTGCAACAACTACCTCGGGGATCGTGATTCCGGGCACTGCCATCATGCTGACAAGCTCGTTCTCTACGAAGGACTGGATACCGGTACGCTTGCCGGGGCCGCCGTCCTCACCGATAAAGGTTGCTGCGTTTACCTTTGACATGGTACCATCGCTACCACCATCAAGTGTGATCATACCACTGGTCTGGCCCTCGCCAAGGATCGCCTCTACAGGGTTTCCGATCTCAGTCATAGGTGCAACAGATACTTTTGCGATCTCGCTGGAAGAAAGCTTTGTTCCGATGTAATTCGGAGAAGCGATATTGAAGCTCAGTTCCGGATAGTTCTCTGCCTCATCATTGTAACGGATACTTACATCCACGGTAACAAGATATACAACCGTCTTCGGGATCAGAGCATCATCAACTACTTTACCGGTAAAGGGCTGTGCGAATACGATCGCATTGTCAAAAATAGACTTAATCTGGTTGTACTCGCCGTTTACTACTACGAGATCTCCCTCACGGAAGCCCTCAGTTGTCTTTGCGATATAGCCCTCGCCAGCCTCTGAGATGAGCTGCATTTTCTTCTTTGTTACGGTATTGAAGGAAATCTGGATGCGATTGCCCCACTTACCTTCGTTTGCTGCCTCAGCGGTCAGGATTCCGGCAGTCTTTGCTGCAGCCTTTGCGTCAGCAGGTACAACACGGGATACGAAACATCTGGTTCCGCCGTTTGCGAAGAACTGCTCTACACTGTTTGCAAGATAACGGAACTCACCGTGTGTAAACTCACTTAAGAAGCCACCAAACTGTTTGGTAAAGCCCTTAAAACTTGTTACGAGTGAAGGTGCGCCGATCGACGGTCCTTTTTCTGCCAGGCCAACAAAACCTGCGGTACTTGTTCCTACTCCTTCTATGCTTCGCGGAGAATTATCATATTCCTCCACATATACGCCAGGTGACAAATATTCAGCCATTGTATATTTCTCCTTTCACTATCACATTTTGATAAATTCTTACTCTTGTTTGTACTTGTCAGGTACTTACTTTCATCTGTCCGGGCGAGGTGATCTGGATCGTCCCCATTCCGTTTCCACAGATGACTTTACAATCACTGGTCAGACACGGCTTCCCATCGATCAATGTCGTCGGAGAAGTCGGTATCCACGTGCCGGATGTCTGCGGCATGCAGGGCTGCGGTGTCAGAACTCCAAGGGCGGCCGCCGTGGCCGCTGCAACCTGCGGATTTGCCAGAGAGGAACACATGCCGAAGGGCTGAATGTTTACCATTCCCTGAGCATCCTGGATCGTTGCTGCCGGTTGTCCTGAAACGATGCATGCTGACTGTGATGTGACATTCAGGTTAGACGGTGCTGCCCCAAAGGGACATTGCAGCACTGCTCCTGTTACTACGATTGCTCCCATGCTTTTGCTCCTTACTGTAATTCATTGCACACGCAGTTATGAAAATCGACTGTCTGAAAACGCACCTCTCCATTTACCAGATAACGAACCAGATAGTTTAATTTCTCTGCGCTGTCCCTCACACGAAGCAAATAGCTTCCATCCGGTGATACGTTTCCAAAGATCACACGGGAAATCGGGGAATTGACCGGAAATGTCTCTGTCAGAGGTTCTCTCAGCTTCACCGTATCCGGCGGAACCTCCTCAGCTACGGCAAAATGCTCGTAGCTTGTGCGATCCCCACTGATCAAACCATAATGGACATGTTCCATGCTCAGTCTTCCTTTTGCCAAAAACAGCTTCATGAGACATTTTCGCTCATTAAAATCGCTAAAGCAAATGTTTGACTGTCCGAGGCTGACTGCCTCGATCTCTTCCAGACCCTGAAGCTTTCCGGTGAGCGAGCAAAGACGTTCTCCCTTTGCCAGGTTCTCTGACGGTATCAGGAACACCTGCAAAAGAGGCACCACTTGATCCAGCTTTTCGTATTGTACCTTTACCAAAGTATCCTCGTAGCCGAATACCTTCAGCGTCAGCGTGCAATCGCTGCGCCCGGTGTTGATAAAGACGAAGTTTCCTCCGCCTCTCGGGATCGGCCAGCACTGTCCGTCTTCGATAAAGAAGCGTACATCCTGTTCTTCCACAGCATTCCCTGTCGTAGTGTCGACAAGCTGAAGGACCAGATCAAGCCTGTGGTGAATCGTTGATGCTTCCACTTATACTCACTCCCTCCCTTCTTCGCCTGTAACATGCAGTCCGAACGATGCTTCCGCAACGCGAGGTGTGTTGATCACAACCTCACTGGACAGGAATACGGGTGCCGCCTTATAAAACAGGCTGATCTGATACGGTTTGTTGATCGCCTGCCACACCCTTACCTTCTCCTCCAGACTTATCTTCGCCTGAGATAGTACGATCGGAGGCTCTTGTGTGTCCAGCCAGGTCTGCAGCTGATTCGGAAGAACCGAGTTATTGTCATTGACGATCTGCGCGGCCCTTCCAATAATTTTTTGTATATCCGGCGCCTTGAGTCCCATCTGGGAGGAGCCGTTGATAAACACCATATAGTATAAGCCATATGGTCTTGGCGGTCTTTGGAGCTGTACCTGCCCCCGCTGCATCAGCGGGCGCTGGGTAACGTCACTCTCTTCTCTCACATCATACAGATACAGTCCTACGATGTAATCCACGTCCTGATCTGCCGGTGAGGAAATCTCTATGTTGTTCGGTGAGGGTATCGGTTCCGGACACATTTTTTCCCGCAGCGTCCGGACGATATAGGAACTCACATCTGAAATAATTGTATAATCTGCCATCTGATCACCTCATGTATATTATTTATCCGGGTACCGCCCGGTCATCACTGACCGGTCAGTGCCTCGTACAGTGAATCAGCCTTTTCTTTGACCTTCTTGGTCAGACATGCACCGTATCTCGTATCAACGATGTATTCTGCTTCACAGTCGAAATAAGTCTTCGCGGTATCCTCATCGATATACGGTGTGTTCTGGAACTCAACCTTGTACTTCTTGATCTCCTGCTCTGTTCCATCTGTGAGGGTAACCACATTGGCACCCACACGGAACTGATAGGACTTCGCTCCGTAGGTCATCGTTGCTTCCCGTCTGGAATCACTATATACATACCGGTATGAACTGATACTCCGGTTACCGATCGTAGAGAGCGGGATGTACTGTGCCTCGGAATGACCGCTCAGCTGTGTATATACATACGGACTTCTCTGTGACATACACTTTGTAATAAACTGTTTTGCAAGCGCCTTTGCATTGACATTACTATAATCATCATAGAGCCAGTCAAGTGCTGTCGCAGCTGCGACCTTGCCCTCAGCATCAAGCTCATCGAAGGAACCACCGAGAACCTGCTCGATCGCATTCAGCAATGCCATTTCGCTCATGGTTGCCGGATTCGTACTGCTGCTTCCACCGTTTCCGTCAGTTCCTGCTCCGCCGTTTCCGTCGGTTCCTGCTCCACCGTTTCCGCCAGTTCCGTCACCACCGCTTCCGTCAGTTCCTGCTCCACCGCTTCCGTCGGTTCCTGCTCCACCGCTTCCGCCGGTTCCGTCTCCACCGCTTCCGTCGGTTCCGTTTCCACCGCTTCCGTCAGTTCCGTTTCCACCGCTTCCGTCAGTTCCGTTTCCGCCGCTTCCGTCGGTTCCGTTTCCGCCAGCCACCTGCGTTGCATTGGCCTGGTCATAAAGACTGCTGTCCTTGCTGGATGCAATTGCAGTATCCACCTTGTCAGACCATTTTTCCTTGTCTGATGAAGACAGATTGGAATCTGCCAATGCAGCCTTGATCTCCTTCAGTGCATTTTCAGCGCCCTGTGTAGCCAGCAGATCCAGCATGCCCTGCAGTCCGTCTGTTTCACCGTTGCTGATCGCACTGAGCGCTTTATTTTTCAGATCATTGATGTTACTTAAGAGACCCGTCTCACCCAGTGCAACCTGAGCTGCGGCCTTTTCTGCCGCGCTTGCAGTAGCAGAATTCATGATATCGTTTAATCTGGCTTCCTCTGCCGCGATCTTTTCACCGGTTTCCACCGCAAGTGAATTGTACTGCGCTGCCAGCTCCGGATTGTTGCCATCAAGCGCTTCCTGTTGTTTTAGCAGGTATTCAGCAAGCAATGCCTTCAACCGCTCCAGCTCTGACATCAGGCTGGCATCTCCGTCCACAATCTTCTTTGCAAGCTCCGTCAACCATTCAATATGGTCCGCAGACGACTGCTTTGCCATCACTGCAAAGTCATCCTTAGGAATACCATCCTCCTGATCGTAGGTCCACGTAATGCGCTCATAAATGTAACTGATCGCATCGGAGGCAGACACGCGCATCTTATACGCGGTGATCATGGTTTCCAATGCCGAGCGCGCCACGTCCAAAGCAACTGCATCATTTTTCAGGATCGCCTGCTTTGCGGTGTCACTCTTATTTGCACTGACGGCAGCCTTGTATTCTGCGGAAGCTCCGGTCTTCAATGCCTTTGTATAAGCATCTTCCGCAGGCGGAATGAATTCTTCTTCCAAAAGACTTAACTCCGCATCCGCATTTCCAACGATCCCGTTTTCTATGTTCTGTGCATATTTAATATTATTTACGATTCCGGTGATCTCATCGTTGATCGAAATACTGCTGCTTTCTTCGCACATATCAACCAGTGAAGTCATCTGACTGTAAATATATTTTCCGATCGTGGATCCGCTCTCGGTTAGTGCCTTGGACGCGTAGGATGCATAGCTGGTGTTGCATTCTCCAATGGCAGTTTCAACTGCATCCAGCAAGTTAGAGTCCAGTTCAAAGGGTTCCTCATCATATTCCTCTGACTTTTCATCGTAGTAGGTACCACTGACCTTCTTCGACAGCTCTGATAACAGACTGGTGCTTTGAACCGTGAAATTTAAGCCCAGTGCTCCGGAAACCGTCTGGGGTTCTCCGTCCTGACACAGCTTTGCATAAACCTCTGCACGTCTAGCGGCATCCACGCCCTCCATGAGGGACGAGATCACCTGGGCATCCTCATCCAGACCGGCATTGCAGTAAGCCTCGTACAGCTTCTGGAGATTTTTCAGTGTCTTGTCACAATTATTCGTAGTTTCATTCTTTACATCACTTGCAAAAAATGAATTCAGCGACCGGTACAGATATTTATGTACGCCCTCTTCCTCTTCGCTATAACCCTGTGAACGTATCTGCTTTACGATCTCCAGCTCCGGCAGTTTTAACAGATCATAGGGATCCGGATCGTCGTAGATGCAGACCACCGCATCATCCTCGGCGCTCCTTGTAATACCGTCTGCGCCTGTATAGTAAGCAACATACAGATCATCCAGTTCCGATTCACTGACCGGCGTACCTTCCGATGTGATCGAAGAAAGCCCCGCAGCATCGGTGATATCAAACCAGGTACCATCCGCAAGCTCGGATTTGTAATATTCCACGTCCTGCCCCGAGTCGGATTGTGACTGTACCGCCTTTTCATACAACTGATCCGTCATTGCCTGAATGTGGATCAGATGCGTACCAATGAAAAGAACGGAGTTTTCGATCGTATGGGATTGCTTATAATCGCTGAAGCGTACCGCGGTACTTATATCGAACTCCGCCCGCGCCTGTATGGCAGGAATGCCTGCTAAAAGCACGATCACTGCCATCACAGCTGCCAAAGCAGCCGTCAGCCGCTTCTTATGAATGCTCATATGCTTTTTTATGCTTTCCTTACTCATGGCTGTGTTCCTCATTGTGCCTCCTGCTTCTTCAAAAGCTTCATGTTTACAGTATCAAAGGTTCCCTCATACAGCTTTGTCTTCGCCGAATCATAAAACTCGATCGTCACCTTGGACAGATCCGGTTCCAGTACGGAGAGATACTTAAAGACCGTTGCCACCGTGATCGGTTCCTCCGTAACCAGATACTTTTCGTCATCGGTACGGATCAGGTAATAGCAGATGCCTTCCTGTGCTTCCGGTGAAAGTGTCACCTCGGTAAAGCCGGTGGTGTCATTGAGCTGACAGCTGTAGGTGCCAACCTCCAGATTCTCCTGATCCTGGATATGATAGCCGGTGGTGATCTCCAGCTCACCGGTCAGAGAAGAAGGGTCGATCTCACAATCATCCACAAATGTGTCATCATTATAAAACCGGAGCTTGACAACATCTACATCTTTTAATGCCAAAGCCAGATGACGCAGCGTCTTGTCAATGGCAGTCCGTTCACCGATCTGCGTATCGTCACACCACAGCTCAAAATCTGTGATCTCACCTTCCAGTTCCTCCGCCAGCTGCACGCGCAGGCGAAACTCCTGATTCTGGATGATCTGTTCAATATAGTAATGGGAGCCATCCACATTTTCTTCAATGATGACGCTCTCTCCACCGTCCGCAGCGTTAACATCCAGACCACCCTCTGAGATATATTTCGAGATCGCTCCACAGGTCAGCCGGTCAAATTCATAAAGGCTGCTGGAATAAAGCTTTGCGCCTTCCATCATTTCACTTTGCAGTGTCTCATAGTTATCCAGGGATGAGGTGTACTCATCATAAGTCATGACACCGGATCTGTTTAAAAACAGGTCTTTGTCCAGCTGACGTTTTGCTGCATTCACCTGATCGATCAGCTCCTGGTATGAATTCTTTACAGAAACATAATTGTCAAAGGAATCCTCCACCTGGGAAGTGATCTCTGCCTTGATGCTCTCTGCTTCCAGCCTGGCATCCTGATACTCCAATGCCGATTCATACAGGGCATAGGGTTCATCCTCCACATAGCGGGAACCGTCAATGGCACCCTTGAACCACACCTTTGGAAACTTCCAGAATATGATCCGGTAAGAACCGTCCCATGGCTTATCAACAGCCTCCAAAAACTCCTTATATGTTTTCTTAAAAGCTTTTGCGTTGATCTTTTCTCCATTCAGTGCCTGATTGTAGTAGCTGCGGATCATACTCATCTTGCTGCCGTACTGCTCACTCATCAGCTGGTAATTGGTAGTAAGCTGCACATAGGCGGACTGCTGGGCGATCTTAGCCTCATAATAAGTCTGATCGTGATCCAGGGTGTACTGGACCAGATCATTGATCACCTCAGTTCGCTTCATATCCGCTTCGATCAGCGGATTTTCAAAGCTATAAGCTGTATAGATACTCTCATTTCCCGTCAGATTGACCAGTCGTTTTTTTCTGGAGATCAGATTTCGGGAGGCAGAAGAGATCTTTGATTGCAGGGATCTGGCTTTGGATGACATCGTATCAATGTCTTCCTGTGTCGCCTGTCCGACCCAGAGCTTCATTTTATTTTTCTCGATCGCTTTATTGGTAGCATCCAGCTTCTTTTGATTCAGGTCGATCTCTGTTTCCAGCATCACGATATCCAGATAAACGCTGTTCACCTGCTGATAGATCTCAAATTTCTGATCTGTGATCTGATGGTTGAGAATATCGATCTCATACTGAATGGACGTCGGCTTAAACTCAAACTCAAATGCCTCAGCCAGATCCGGCTTCGTGGGAAACTTAAAGGAAAACAGCGGACTCCAGCGGAAGGTGGACATATTCTTCTGCTTCATCTTGATCGTTTTGATCGACTGTTCCAGCTGAACCTTTTTTGTCTCCAGCTTGTTCTCCAGCTGTTCCAGCTTCGAGCTGTTGCTGTAGGCCTGTGCACGCGCCTGCGACAGGGTATAGACGGCCTTCACCTGAGCCTTTGCATCCATCGATTCCCAGGTCACCACTGACGTGACAACCAATGCAATTGCGAGCACAAGGGCCAGTATGCGGTTATGTCCTGATCGCTCTACTGTTTTCGGACTCTTAAGGCTCATTTCTATTCACCGCCTTCCTCACTCATAATGGAATAGAATGCAAATGTACCGTTTCTGTCACCACAGACAAATGTGTAAAGCAAACCGTCCTTGCGGAAAGAATAAAGATAAACCGGATAATCATCCTGAATCCCCTCCACCGTGAAAACGTTCGTGAATTCCTCTGTCGTATCCATCTCCACACTTCCGGTTAAGGTCTGCTTCTGTTTATTTAAGTAGTTGATCGCCACTGCCTCTGGCAGTGTTACGATGGAATTGCCATCGTATACCTCTGTTCCAAACACATTCCGAAGATCAGCGATCGTACTGCACTCATTTTTACCGAATGTGATCGTGTTTTTCAGCACGTAGATGCTGTCCACCATCACGGTATCTTCCAGATTTTCCTCATCCGTCACACCAACGTATAATGCGCTGATATCCGGCATGAGTACGCTAAATTGAATATCATCCTGATAGATGATCCGCTCGCCCTTATAGCTCTGCGCCACCTCTGCAGTGGACTTTCCAAGCATTGCACTGTAGACAAGCTGATCCTGGGAGAAGCTTCCCTCATAGACCGGTTTATCTCCTGCTGCATAAAGCTTTCCGGTACCTTCCTTCATACCTCTGGCAAACTCACCATCGTATTCAATTGTTCCGTTTTCCCGATACAGCTTTCCGGTACCCTCGTAAAGATTCCCGCTGAAATTACCCTTATAGTGCATCGTTCCATCCGGATAATACTGCGTGCCGGATCCTTCATACTCATTATTTACAAAATTGCCCTGATAAAGGAGTGTTCCATCCACGCCGTAGAGATTGCCATATCCGTTCACGCCACCCTTTTCCACATCACCCTGGAAAGCAAGATAGCCGGACTTTCCGCGGATGCGGACGGTACCCTTAGCAAAACGAAGCATCATATCATCGTAATCATAGGTTTTGATCCCGTCCGTCTGCTTCTGCGGCAGATACATAGAGCGGATGCTGACCAGGTAGATCATACTGAGCACACCGACAACAACCAGGATCGCATAGGCAAGCTTCTTACTGACAAGCCAGCCAAACACCTCGTAATAATCCTTGCTATGCTTCGGCCGGACATCAAAGAGCTTAACAAAAAACTCCCGGATCTTCGCGATCAGCTTCACTCGCAGGAAGCTGGCACTCGTAAGCTGTCTGAATTTTGTAACAAGCGGTGTGATCTTTGCCTTTATTGAGGCAAGCAGCACCTGAATGAGGTTATTTCCCACTTCAATCTACCCCTGTCTTTCTATTTCTGTGACTGTTTTATACACATTCTCTACTCATCGTAACGAAGTGCACAGTTCGCATCCTCTGCATGCTCCATGTTCAGATAGGTCTCACATGTAAACAGATACCATTTTGAGATCTCATCTGTCGGAAGTTCTTTTAAGATATCGGAAAAAACACTTCTCGCCAGATAAAAATCATGCTGATAAAACAATTCCAGCGCCTGTTCAAACCGTTCGCAGACTGCCCGCCGACGGTCACGCTCACGTACATCATAAGCATCAAGCACTTCATACATATTCATTTTCTTACCACTGCCCGTCATCTGTATGTATCCGATGCGACGCAGAGCGCCCTCATAGTTTTCGCGCTCCTTTACCGTTTCTGAGATCACCAGGCGAAGACCATGCTCCCGGAACCATCTGGCAAAATGCTCGATCTCATCCGTATCCGGAGATACAAGAAATGCACTGCTCTGCTGGTTCGTTCCTGCCACACCGTACACAAAGGATGAATAATGAAGCAGGATCGTTGTACGGGGAACACTTCCAGCCATTGCTGACTCCTGTTCCCTAAAATCCTTTAAGAAATCCACAGAGCTGCTCAGTGTACTGGTATTGTTCTCCATATAGAGGAAACGAAGAATGGATAAAGAGCCGTCTCCTGAGACAAACACACCATCCTTTTCTTCCTGATATCTGCCGATCATGGCGATCAGCCGGTTCAATCTGCCGATCTCCTGCTCGTTGCCGTTTCTGGCGCCAACGGTTGAGATCATTGCCATCGTTCCCTTTAGCCGGGTGACATCTCCGCTGGTCACCTCGGTGATGGACGCCTTATTTAACAGACGTTCGATATTTTTCGGTGCAAACCGGTAATACGCTTCAAAGGTCAAAAACTTTGCATAATTGACACTGCGGATCTTTTTCTGAATCTCGCCCAACGCATTCCAAAGGGTGCGCATATCTCCCCCAAAAACGCGGGGGCGCTCCACATCCGTTTTTCCGGCAGCCACCAGCTGCATACCCGATGCCAGTCTGGAAAGATCTGCAGACTGAAGGAAAAGTATCGCGATGCATAACATGCTGGCAATTGCAAAGATGAGCAGCACTGCCAAAAATTCCCGCTGCCAGTTTTCAGCAGAAAGGGAATCGTCCAGATATACACCCATAAGTACATGCCCGCCATCCGTTACCTGACCGGAAGCTACGGCAAGGATCTGATAAGCAGTTCCATCCAGTGTGAAATACCGGGAAACGATAGTTTCCGGACGGACCATAGATCTTGCAAACTCATCACCGGGCTTGAAATAACGTGCATCCACAGTCTCGTGGTTGCGCCCGCTGGTACTCACACAAATGCGAAGATCCGATGCATCAGCGAGAAACAGATCCACACATCCGTCTTCCTCTGTCTGGGTAAACGCCATATTTAGGCGAGCCAGCAGCCGCACATATTCATCACTTGTATAAAATCCGGCATCGGAAGAATGGATATCCGTCAGATCATCCACATCATTCCATACATCATTAAGCACCGCACTGAGCCATTTCGTCTTTGCGGTATCTTCCGTCTGTACCTGTCTGGATACAAGCGTTGCAAATCCGCCAAACACGATCGCCGCAAGTACCAGCTCGACAACGATCACCGTGTATACCACGCGGTTGCGATTTCTAAAGAGCAGATAAATCAGAAAGATCACCAGCCAGCCTGCCGCTACTGCGATCAGCCAGTAGATCCGATAGCTTCCATGCAATGCCATGAGCTGTCCAAAGCTCATATGGCAAAGGGAATATGTATAACGGGCACTGTCATCCAGCGCAAAGGGGCCGGATACCAGATCCGCATCTGTACGAACCGAGATACCTCCCATTTCGTAAGCAGCTTCCACAAATGTGCGTCCCGGCTCAGCCTCCTGACGCAGGAAGCTTTCCAGCTCCAGTTCAACCGAAGCCGCCGCTTCCGGATCTGTCAGCTGTTGTAACGGTACCTCATAAACGCTTGCCGCCGATCCGTCTGATGTGACTGTTGAAAGATAGCAGGCGTTTTCATCTATCGCGACATCGGTAAGCCGGTCGTTGTCATACAAAGAAAGCGCCGGAGTCATACGGACAAGCTGAAGTCCATGTTCAAATTCAAGGATCACATACGCACACTGCGAACCTTTTGCAGCAGACTTCGGAAGCTCCATAACTGCATATAATCTGTCCTGATCCGAAGTAATATGATGGATCTTTGCCAGATCTGATAGTTCATTTGTCGAGAAGAAATCTGTAACCTTTCCGTACAGATCCATCTCATAGATCAAACCTTCTGTGTTCTCATTATCCGAAACATAAACCTTCTGATCCAGCGTACATCCATCATTCTCATACGTATAGATCCCATCCGGTTGTCCATTCCAAACAAAATAACCGTATAGCGCTGTGGCCATCAGCAACCATACAAGACCGATGATCATCGGAATTCTTTTTTTCATACTAATTTGTTCTCCCGGAAAATATTATTGCAGCAGCGACTCGGTTCCGATCTTTTTGAAACCGTTGATAAAGAGGCGCAGCCACGGGATGTCACCAAAGATTGCCTGTGTCACAAAGGTTGCGACCACAAGGAGCACTAACAGGATGCACACCCAGAATAACAGATGAAAAATAGCATCCCTGTTCCGCATAAACCATGCCCGGATCCCGGCGATCACACCTCTGCGCTTTTTCGGTGCGGCAGCAATCCGGATATCCTTATATAGCTCTGTAAATCGGTGATAACTCTTTTTTGAAATCTTTTTATCAAGCAGCTGATAACTGATGGCTTTCTGGGACGCCTTTGGTTCCAAAAGTTCTCGTAAGATCTTTGCACACTGGACCGCGCAGTCGCGCTCCGTCTTTTTCGGATCAAGATCCTCCAGCCGGATGGAATAGCCCAGATATACGTTATGATTCTTTGCGAGATGCATCTGTCTTTGCTCCAGGATCAGATACAGGATCGGATACGGGATCTCACAAGCGATGCAGGAAAGGATCGTGTTGATACAGATCTCTTCGCACTCGCTCAGCTGATAGGAATCTCCCATATAGAAATCCCTAAGCGACCGTTCCTTCAGGTACGGATACACGATCACAAATGCCCCCTGATCCGAAAAGCTGTCCACGCAGGAAGCCTCCTTCTGATATTCAGACTGCTCGTACACTGCCAGAAACTTCTTTACCGTTTCATGGTCGTACACCACCAGCACCGTATAGAGCCCCTGATCGGAGCTGTTGAGATCCTGGCAGATCATGATATCATTGACCTTTGTCCGTTCAATGACACGTATGCACTTTAAACGCATTTTCTGCGACTGATATATCATACTATCAGCCCTCCTTATGCTTCCTCTGACTCTTCAAATCCCTTTTTCTTTACAATTGCATACGCATAGGTGCAAATAGAAGGATAATCCGCGCAGTAGATCAGAATCTCGTACACGCCTTCCTTTGCGGGTGCTGTATAGATGCCGTCCGCAGTGATCTCACCGCTTCCCGGCTCTGTCAGCTCATACACAAGACTGCAGTTTTCCATGTTGTTATATTTCACGCCGAAATAATGGCTTTCCTTCGTGCCCATAACAACCGTCGGTGTCTCTGCCGCAATACTCTTTCCTTCCATGTCCTCAGGAATTCCAAGATCATTACCGGCAGGAAACTTGATCGCAACCCAGCGGTAAGAAAGCACCAGATAATCCACATTCTGCAGCAATTTTACTGCCACAACAAAGCTTCCCTTGTCATTTAAGACTTTCACAGCGGTTTCTGCGTCAACCGCAACCTGTGCATCGTCAAACAATTCCGGATTCCCGTAGATCGTGCTCTTTGCATTTGCTCCAAGCGCAGCATCCTCAGATATGTACTCATATCCGATATCCACATATACATTTCCTTTTCCAAGACCATGCATGATCTCTCCCGAATAGCGGACATCACCCTTATGGGCATTATTTCCAAGCGGGATCTCCAGCACACCGGTTGCCACCTCAGGCACATTTGCACGAGACGCACTCTGCCGTTCATTCTCCGGCGCAGCAACCACAACCTGTTCACCGGCACCAAGCTCAGCTTCCTTTACATAGAAATCCAGATAACTGCTGCGCAGCATTTCCTGGGCAGGCGCTGTAATGTACTTCTTGATATCTGCCTCCCGGACTTCTTCAATGATATACGCATTGTCCGTGCGGACAAGACGAAGATCAGCCAGACGGATAAACTCGCTGGTGCCTCCGATATTCTTCATTTCCAGACTCATACGACCGATCTCACGGTTTACGAGTTCTCTGGGTTTACAGTCAGAAAGAAGGATCTTTAATGAGAAGCCTGTGATACAGGAAACTGCCGCATCATCCACATATGCATTTGCAGAGCCGCTCTTCAATATTACATTTGTGTCAAGCGCAGCTGTATCCTGGGCAGTCATCCAGTACTCTCTTTCCAGTACTTCGCCTGCTGTAAGTGTCACATCCTCCACTCCGATCTCCAGCTCGTGTGCACCTGTGCTTGTACAAAATGCAGGTATCTGAAGTGTGCCGTGATAGCTGAGCTTACTGTTTTCAGCAGACAGCTTGGTCACCCGCAGAACCACCTTGATGTTTTTACCCTTGCAGGCAGTCGCCGGCATAACCAGATCCACACGGAAATGATCGTCGCTGAAGAGCACTCCGCTGGTCAGGAATTCCGTCTCCATCTCGAATGCTTCCGGTATATCCTCCGTGTCCATCAAAAACAGCTGATACCCCTCGCTGATACGATTATACTCATACTCGTGGTCGGAGTTCTGCTGGTTCACCGCGTAAACCGCATGAACCTCACTCTCCTTATACTTCAGACAGAGGCTTGCGTTATTTGTGCGCAGCTGCTCAAAACCGTCTACTGCCGATAGCTTTTTTACCACCGATGAATCCACAACGATCTCCCGGCCCAAGCCATCAATGGCAACACCGCTTTCAACTAAGATAGAAAGATCATCCAGACTGAATACACCACAGCCACAGACAATACCTGATCCGTACATCAGATTATTAACAAATCTGCGCTTGTTGTTAAAGTACGTCTGCTCTGCCTGAAAATCCGCGCTGGTCAGCATTTTCCCGGCATAGTATCGATTTCTTTCAAATGGATATAATTGATTATTATTCATGTTTGTTCCCCCGCCCTGGTGAATGATAGATTTATATTACATCGCATGTTTTATTTTATCAAAACATGTCGAAAATGTACAACACATTTCTGATATTCTTTCATTTTTAAGTATTCTTGTCATTAATGATACCATATGAAAACGTACAAATGTTGGACAGATTCAAGTTATTTCCGACCAATTTCGACTAACTGGATTTTATCATTTTTCTTTTCTATTTTCCATAAACATGGCACGAAACGACACGTAAACGTCCTAAAACGACATTCATAACAAAACAGGCTTTGAAACAATATATTGTCTCAAAGCCCATATATGCATACAATATCTGTTTTTATACCTTCAGTTTCATGTCTCCGTCTTTGATAAAGCCTTCCCTTCTCATGATCTCAGACACGATCAGTGCGATCACCGCCGGAAGCACCACATGCATCACAGCAATCATTAAGCTTCCGGTAATTCTTCCACCATTGCAACAGCCTGATCGATCAGATTACGGAAGGACTCAAAAAGAACGCCCTTCTTGCTGTCATCAATGTTCATCTCTTCCATGATCTCAGCATAGATCTCTGCAGTGGACTCCAGAGAATCCTCCACGCGTTTCACGGAAGAACGGTTTGTGTCCACAGCCGCTGCGATCGCCTGCTTCACATTTGTGGTTCCTGCGGCACTTTTCTTTACATGATCAAAATATTTCTGTGTTTCATCCATGCTTTCAATATTGTGAGCCATGGCGGCATCCGAATCACAAATAGACTGATGCAGCTCCTCGCTGCGCTTCAGCACTTCCTCAATGCAGCCGTCAATATTTTCCACCAATTCCTGGCTCATCTTTGCCAGCTTGCTGACTTCCTCTGCAACAACGACAAAGCCTCTGCCCTGCTCGCCTGCACGGGCAGCCTCAATGCTGGCGTTCAGTGAAAGAAGATCTGTCTGATCTGCCACCTCGCTGATGCCCACCGTATAGCGCTTGATCTGATCCAATGCACTCTGAAGTGTATCAAAGGTCTCGATCATGTTCTTAAAGCTTGCCTGAACGATATTGGAATCGGATTTCAATCTCTCGATCTGCTTCTGCGCTCCCTCCACAGACAATTCAATGTCTTTTTCCATAACGTCAAATTTTTTGGTCGCATCTTTGATCACAGAAAAGCCTTCATGCAGTGCACCCACTTCCTGCTGCAGGCCACCCAGATCCTTGCGCAGATCTGCCAGTTCATCATGTGCAGAACGCATTTTCTGCGAGGTATGAAAAACATCCTCTGCCAGATCCTCAAATACCTTTGCTGCGCTGTCAATGGCATAGCCTAACGGGTACTTGTCAAAGGCTGCTCCCTTCTGATCTGTTCTGCCGGAAACCATATCCGTCTGTTCTTTCTTCTTTGTAAAGACACCCATGTCACATACCTCCTACTCAAATGCCAGACAGCACATTGTCTGGTTTACAAACTGTGTATTATAGTGCTCTCCCACACCAACCATTCCGGCATGTGCAAAAGAACCGCTCATCGTAGTGAGGTAGTCATTCCAGTAATGATCATCGCTAAACATCAGATAACGGAACAGGCAGTTTACCGACAGCACTGCCGAAACCGTTCCCAATGCTTCCTTTAAATTAGACACTGTCTCATTTACCACTGCACGATAATCACCCAGCTCGAGGATCGTCAAAAAGTCCAGCTTATTCACCGGACGGAAGGTGACAAGATTCCCCTGGGCATCTGCTTCCTTGATGGAAACTATGTAGGTATCGCCTCCGCATACATGTCCGAAAGGATTTTTGAAAGTCTGCGTTGCCATTGCAGACTGATCAATGCCCAAAGTCGTACGGTAAACCTGTTCAGCAGACACATCATCCAGCGTACACATGGTGTAGGAAGCAGGATCCGCATCCGTTACCATTGCCTGCTTTTCTTCTTTGTTGTGCACATAAATATTTTCTTTATAAGCACGGATCTTTCCGTTCAGATTCTTAAATACGAGAAATGCACAGGCATCTGTATACACCTTACCGTTACAGGCCACCGCCGCGGAATTGCTGGTTCCGCCGGCAAGCTCATAGCCACGGGAGCTCATATAGGAGGATAACGTAGTAACTGCACGCAGATCAGCACCTGCCGAACACAGATCATAGCACGCTGTATTTCCGGCCTGCGCATCCACCGCCTCGAATGCAGCTTCCAGTCTTCTGATATATTTTGCAGGAATCTTTGATGCCTCCTCAAGCACATCGGCACAAACCTTGATCTTGTCCTTCATTCCAATGATTGCGATTCCCTTGTCCACGGTTTCTTTTCCCTCATAAGCCTGTCCGACTCCGCCGATGGACGGCACACCCGGAAAAGCCTGTTCGATCTGCTCTGCCGCATCCGCCAGCATCTGCTCGTCCGATACGATAAAGAGGATTGCTTCCGGAGCTTTCACCGGCTGTAATGCTTCTGCTACATTACCGCTTTTACTATTCCCGAACACAAATTTCATGAAAAAACGCCTCCCAAATCTTCATTTTTTCGCGTGGGCTCTTTATGATCCGCGCAGAAAGTCTGGGTGACAGGATTTGAACCTGCGACCTCTTGATCCCAAATCAAGTGCTCTAGCCAAGCTGAGCCACACCCAGTTATAATCATTATAGCAAATATGCCAGCTGACGTAAAGGAAATCTGTCGAAATTTGACATTTTTACCAAAACAAAAAAGGACCTCCCGCACCAATCCGGCGCGGGAGATCCCTGATCCATTAAATAATACCATGACAAAGGGCGCTCCTTATGACAAAGGGCGCTCTGCGTGGCAGAAGAAACGTCCCTAGCACTTGCCTGCTTTGTGAGCCTCTTCGATGCTAACGGCTACTGCTACTGTAGCGCCGACCATCGGATTGTTACCCATACCGATCAGACCCATCATCTCTACGTGAGCGGGTACAGATGAAGAACCTGCGAACTGTGCATCGGAATGCATACGTCCTAAGGTATCGGTCATACCGTAAGAAGCGGGACCTGCAGCCATGTTATCAGGATGCAGTGTACGTCCGGTACCACCGCCGGATGCTACTGAGAAGTACTTCTTGCCCTGCTCGATGCACTCCTTCTTATAAGTACCTGCAACGGGATGCTGGAAACGTGTAGGGTTGGTAGAGTTACCGGTGATGGATACACCTACGTTCT
>JAQYOU010000033.1 GCA_028727105.1 bacterium | reverse complement strand
CCCAGGAGGTGATCGTCGCACCCTGAAGCTTTAAGGATTCGATCAGATACTCATCCAGATCGTTGGAAGCAGAGATGACTGCATCCGGGAAGCCTGCATCATCTAACATCTTGCGCACTTTCTTTGACAGATAAGCAAGATCGCCGCTGTCCATGCGGATTCCGTAATAGGTAAGGGGAATGCCTGCTTCGCGCATTTCCGTGAAGACGCGGATCGCATTCGGCATACCGGATTTTAAGGTATCATACGTATCAACCAATAGGATGCAAGCACTCGGATAGAGATCGGCATAAGCCTTGAATGCGGTGTATTCATCCGGGAAGCTCATGATCCAGCTGTGTGCATGGGTGCCAAGGACCGGAATGTCAAACATCTGGCCGGCAAGCACGTTGGAGGTTCCTTTACAGCCGCCGATGACAGCTGCTCTGGCGCCGTATGTACCGGCGTCCGGACCCTGGGCACGGCGCAGACCGAATTCCATCACGCCATCGCCCTTGGCAGCGTAGCAGACGCGGGCTGCTTTCGTGGCGATCAGACACTGGTGGTTGATGATGTTTAAGATGGCCGTCTCCATCAGCTGTGCTTCCATGATGGGAGCGACGATCTTGACAAGCGGCTCCCGGGGGAAGATCAGTGTGCCCTCGGGGATCGCATAAATATCACCGCTGAAGCGGAAATCCTTCAGATATGCAAGAAAGTCCTCATCAAAGATCTTTAAGGATCGCAGATAGTTGATATCGTCCTCGTCAAACTGCAGGCGCTTGACGTAATCGATCAGCTGCTCTAAGCCGGCGCAAACGGAATAACCGCCGCCGCAGGGATTGCTGCGGTAAAATGCGTCAAATACAACAACATCGTGATTCTGGTTTTTGAAATAGCCCTGCATCATGGTCAGCTCATAAAGATCCGTGAGCAGGGATAGCTTTAAGGTGCTCATAACTTTTTTGTCAGGACAAGCCCGACGCCCATTTCCTGATTATTTGTTTTTCACAGTCCGCATGTGGATATCCCAGGTGTAAATGACGGGGGACTGTGAGTAATAGCCGGTTCTATGCTGGTAATTAGGTTCAGTATAGTCTTATTTTTTCGAAGCGTCAAGAAACAATGGCGTTGCCGCTTTTTCTATTTTGTGTTAAACTCATAAAAAAGATGTACTGATACACATCATGGAAAGGGAGCGGTAAAATGGACGAAAAGCAATACCAGGACAATCAGCCCGGTTATGATACAGATACCTTCGGGACGGTGAATGAGAAGCGCGAACAATCGTACGGACAGAGTTATGCGCAGGGGAGCGATAGCCGGAACAGTTATAATCAGGGCAGTTATGGGCAGAACGCGCATCAGACGGATACGGCCGGAGGCGGCTTTTACCACTCCGGTCAGCCGGTCGGCAACGGATTCGGCATTGCATCGATGGTGCTGGGCATATTGGCACTTGTATTTTTCTGTGGATGCATCAATATTCCGCTGGCGATCATTTCTATCATATTTGCGATCATACATATTAACCGGAAGACCGGAAGCATTGGATTTGCCATCGCGGGCATTGTGACATCGACGATCTCTGTGATCCTGACGGTGATCATGATCGTGGCATTTATGTACTATGGCGTTGGCACAACATCGTGGATGTATTCGGAAACGATGCCCTTTGAGTATTTCATGGATGATGACGACTATTACGATGATTTTGGAGGCGGTGAGGACAGCGATGATCTTCCCTTCGGCGGACATCATCACGGGCAGGATCTGTAGGTGAAAGCGGGGAAAATGTTTGAGAACCCTTGACAATTCCTGTTTTCTTGACTTATACTAATGGGGATTTTTAGAAAATATTTGAAATGCACTGACGAAGACAGTAAGTCCCTCGAAACGTTCCAGAGAGCCGGGATTGGTGGGAACCGGTACAAGTACGTGGGCACTGAATATCACTTCTGAGCAGCAGGCTGAAAGCGCGGGTGAGTAGGTTCTGACGGTGTTCCTCCGTTACAGGAAGCGGATATGGACGGGTGACCGGAGTATCCAGTATGAGGTGGTACAACAATGCGCGACAGCCCTTGTCCTTTTACGGATGAGGGCTTTTTCATCGTATAGGAAACTTCGTATCCTATACGACAAAAACGCTCCGCGTGGATGCGCAAAACACATTCTTATTTATTTCAAGGAGAATAAGGGTGAATCTATTTATTTCGGAATTATCAGGAGCTGTTTTTCAGGTGATACTTTTTGCACTGATACCGTTTGTCTGGTGGTTGATTTCTGCAAAAAAGAAGATGGACTTTTTTGCGTGGATCGGATTGAAGAAGATCCGTCATGAAGGAAAGTGGCTTCATACAATTCTTATAACCGTGGTCGTAGTGTCAGTTTACGGCATTTTGACAACAGTATTGATGAAAATGTATTCTGGTGGGATTACTGCGGCGGGAAGCAATTTCGCTGGAATGGGAATTTCAGCAATTCCGGTAGCAATGGTATATGGATATGTCCGTACAGGATTGTCAGAGGAACTGTTTTTTCGAGGATTTTTGTTAAAAAGGGTCAGCAGCAAATGCGGATTTGTGGTAGGGAATACAGTACAGGCGTTCTTATTTGGGGCAATGCATGGCATTCCGTTTGGAATAGCAACGCAAAATGTATTTGTGACCGTTTGCCTGACATTACTGCCGGGAGCACTCGGATGGTATCAGGGCTGGTTAAATGAGAAACGATGTGGTGGAACGATTGTTTCAAGTTGGCTGTTGCATGGCACTATAAATGCAATCGTTGCATGCTTATCATTATAAAAATAAGATTTTATGTTCTCACAGGTAGCAAATAAAGTAACAAATAAAAGTGAAATTTGATATCATCAGGAAAAGGGATGATTAAAAAACAGGGAGAACTATTGATGGGTGAATTATCAAAGCTACCGAATATAGGAAAAACAGTAGAAGAACAATTGAATCAGCGTGCATCCATCGGCTCATGGCATTGGAAGGTGCAATTGAAGGCGTAAAGAAAACCATGCTGTCAGATGAAGTGAAAGCTGATCTGAAAGAATTCTATCAGAGAAATAAGCGGTAGGCAGATCGGGATTGATGGGGCTCTTTAGAGCGAGGGCTTATTATATATTTTTCTGTCCAAACAAATAAGAATGAATGACATGGGCAGAGAAAATAAGCTTCTTTTTGTAAATTTTCTGCCCAAAGCATTATAAATCGATGACATGGACTGAGAAAAACTGCTTCTTTTTGTCATTTTTCTGCCCATACCAATAAAAAATACATGATATGGACTGAGAATATCGATACTTTTTTGTGATTTGTCTGCCTAAACTAATACAAAATGGCTTTGATGGGCAGAGTAATATGACTGATTTCTGAAATATATCTACCCAAGAATGACGTGATGATTAAGAATGGGCAGATGACAACTTGAAGAAATGATATTGCATCGTAAACTTCCAGTTTATATAATTGATTTTACCTGCTAGGGGCGAATCAGGCCGCGCAGTCTGACTGAAAGGTAAAAATATCCAATCCCGAGGAAAATAGTACTTCCGGGTTGGTTGAAATATAAAAATATAAAGCGAATATTTGCAAACTTTGAAAGGAGAAAAATAGAATGTACAACAAAGTCGAGACGAACATGAACTTCGTCGAGCGCGAAAAAGCAACCGAACAGTTTTGGAAGGATAATGATATCTTCCGCAAGAGTATGGACAGCCGAAAGGAAGGCCCTACCTATACCTTTTATGACGGACCTCCTACCGCAAACGGAAAGCCGCACATCGGCCATGTGCTGACCCGTGTCATCAAGGATATGATCCCCCGTTACCGCACCATGAAGGGCTATTATGTGCCTCGTAAGGCGGGCTGGGATACCCACGGCCTTCCGGTGGAGCTGGAAGTGGAAAAGCTTCTCGGCTTAAACGGCAAGGAGCAGATCGAGGAATACGGAATGGAACCCTTCATTAAAAAATGTAAGGAATCCGTATGGAAATACAAGGGTATGTGGGAGGATTTCTCCGGAACCGTAGGATTCTGGGCAGATATGGATGATCCCTACGTAACCTATGACGACAATTTTATTGAGTCTGAGTGGTGGGCATTAAAAGAGATCTGGGACAAAAAGCTGTTATACAAGGGCTTCAAGATCGTGCCTTACTGCCCGCGCTGCGGAACCCCGCTTTCTTCTCAGGAGGTGGCACAGGGTTATAAGACTGTCAAGGAGCGCTCTGCAGTTGTCCGCTTCAAGGTAGTGGGAGAGGATGCATATTTTCTGGCATGGACCACCACACCCTGGACACTGCCCAGTAACGTGGCGCTCTGCGTGAACCCGGATGAGATTTACTGCAAGGTGAAGGCAATCGACGGATATACCTATTATATGGCAGAGGCGCTGTTAGACAAGGTACTTGGTTCACTGGCAACCGAGGAAGGCCAGAAGGCATATGAGGTGTTGGAGACCTACAAGGGCATTGACCTTGAGCGCAAGGAATATGAGCCGTTGTTTGATTTTGCCAACGAGCTCATTGCAAAGCAGCATAAAAAGGCACACTACATCACCTGTGACAGCTATGTAACCATGACAGATGGTACAGGTATCGTACACATTGCACCTGCTTTTGGTGAGGACGATGCGAATGTGGGACGCAACTACGATCTGCCTTTCGTACAGCTGGTAAATGAAAAGGGTGAGCTGACGGACAATACCCCTTACGCCGGCGTGTTCGTAAAGAAAGCAGATCCGATGGTATTGCAGGATCTGGAGGACAAGGGCCTGCTGTTTGACGCACCGAAGTTCGAGCATGAGTATCCGCACTGCTGGCGCTGTGACACTCCGCTCATCTACTATGCGAGAGAGTCTTGGTTCATCAAGATGACCGAGGTGCGCGATGAGCTGGTAGCAAACAATCACACGGTCAACTGGATCCCCGAGTCCATCGGAGAAGGGCGTTTCGGAAACTGGCTGGAGAACATTCAGGACTGGGGTATCTCCCGTAACCGTTACTGGGGAACACCGCTGAATATCTGGGAGTGCGAGGACTGCGGACATCAGCTTTCCGTAGGAAGCAGAGCAGAGCTGGCAGAGCTTTCCGGAGATCCGGAGGCAGCAAAGGTAGAGCTTCACCGCCCGTACATTGATGCGGTTGAGATCAAGTGCCCCTGCTGCGGCAAGACCATGCGCCGCGTGCCTGAGGTGATCGACTGCTGGTTTGATTCCGGAGCAATGCCCTTCGCTCAGCATCATTATCCTTTTGAGAACAAGGATCTGTTCGAGCAGCAGTTCCCGGCACAGTTTATTTCCGAGGCAGTGGATCAGACCCGTGGATGGTTCTACTCCCTGATGGCAGAGTCCACCCTGCTTTTTGGCAAGGCGCCCTACGAGAACGTCATCGTGCTCGGTCATGTGCAGGATGAGAATGGACAGAAGATGAG
>JAQYOU010000032.1 GCA_028727105.1 bacterium | reverse complement strand
AATTTGCTCGGCTTATCAGAGAATACGGTGAAAAGTTTCTGCCAACGAAAAAAGCTCGGCGGAGCGGTTGTTAAATCCAATGCTGAAGTCACGGTATGTAAGTGTTGCGGAAAACCAGTACCGCAGAATCCCGGAAGAAAGCAGAAAAAGTTCTGCTCTGACCAATGCAGGATGAAATGGTGGAACAGCCATCTTGACCAGGTGAACAGAAAGGCAAACTATGACTACATATGTCCTGTATGCAAAAAGACTTTTACGGTTTACGGTAATGCCAATAGAAAATATTGCTCCCACGAATGTTATATTGAGGACAGGTTTGGGGGTGGCAGATGATGAGTCAGAAAGAAGGAAAGCGTGAAATTATCTACCAAATGACAATGAGTGCCGCCCGCCAAATGCTCGAAAAGGGATTGATTTCAGAGAAAGAGTACAAGCAGTTTGATACAAAGATGCAACAAAAATATAGCCCTATATTCGGCACTTTATTCTCCAATATTAACTTGCAATAGTGCGGTTACTACGGTAATATCACCATACTGGGAGGTGGTTTAATGCCAAGAATTACACAAATCTCACCGAGTGTACCAAAGATAAAGACTAAGCTGAAAGTTGCGGCTTATGCCAGAGTTTCTGTTGAAACTGAAATGTTAATGCATTCTCTTTCGGCACAGGTCAGTTATTACAGCTCCCTTATTCAAAAGAACCCTGAATGGGAATATGCCGGGGTCTATGCTGATGAGGGAATAACAGGAACGAGTACAGTACACCGTGACGAGTTTAATAGACTGGTCGCAGATTGCGAAGCCGGCAAAATTGATATGGTTCTTGTTAAGAGCATCAGCCGATTTGCGAGAGATACAGTTGATTGCCTAAATACCACAAGGCATTTAAAAGAGCTTGGAATAGCAGTTTATTTTGAACGAGAGAAAATCAACTCTCTTGCTGAAGACGGTGAATTGATGCTTACGCTGCTTGCGTCTTTTGCACAGGAAGAGAGTCGAAGTATTTCAGAAAATATCAAATGGGCTACTAGAAAACGATTTGAAAAAGGAATTCCGAACGGTCACAAGGCACCGTATGGCTATGAGTGGGACGGCGAGATGTTCCGCATTATCCCTAAACAGGGCGAAGTAGTAAAAGAAATTTACAGCAGATACCTTGCAGGGGAATCAGCCTACATAATTGCAAAAACTCTGGCAGAGCGTGGTGTGACTGGGCAAATGGGAAAGCCGATTGAGCAGACAACCGTCAAGGAAATTCTATCGAGTAGGTCATACACAGGGACAATGGTGCTTCAGAAGAACTACTTGACCGAAGGTCATATCCGCAAAAGAAACAAAGGAGAACTTCCTATGTACCTTGTAGATGAGATGTTTGAGCCTTTGGTTTCTGAAGAAGATTATCAGAGAGCCTTGGAAATAAGACAACGGAGAGCAGAACTGTTTCCTAATAACCAGGATAACCTTACTGTTTTTTCAGGTAAAGTAAAGTGCGGATATTGCGGTTGCGGAATCAGCCGAAGAACCTCTGGAAGTAGAAAACGATGGGTTTGTAACACAAGAGAGCGTAAAGGTATGAAGAGTTGCGAATGCCGACCAATTTGGGAAACGGAACTGATAGATGCTGCTACACAGGTTTTGGGCGAAACTTTTGATGAGAGTGCCTTTTCAAGAGAAGTAAAGCAAGTTACCCTTTACAGTGACCGTATAGAGTTTTCAATGCAGAATGGGAATTGCAAGACCATATTTCGTGAGTATAACGGCCAACGAGGACAGAACTCTTTTACTAACAAGATATGGTGCGGTTCTTGCGGATGCAAATGCAAGAGAAGTAATTATGGTAAAAAGAAAGTATGGTGCTGTTCACAGCCAAGAACTATGTGTCAGATGAAACGCCTACCTGAAAGTGAACTTCTTGAGGCGGCTGAAGGGCTGTTAGGTGAAAACTTTCATGCGAAGGTGGCGGCAGACATTGAGCGTATTATAGTTTTCGATGATGCGTTGAATTTTGAATTTAAGAATGGAACGGTGAAAATATGGCAAAGAAAGTAAGAACAATACCCGCCACACTGAATAGATTTAATTCAGAACCTGTGACGGCGGTAAGAAAAAGAAGAGTAGCAGGGTATGCACGAGTATCAACAGACCTTGAGGAACAGGCAACGAGCTATAAAGCACAGATGACCTACTACAGGGGTTACATCGAAAGCCGTGAGGATTGGGAGTTTGCCGGTATGTACTCAGATGAGGGTATTACAGCAACAAATACCAAAAAGCGTACCGGCTTTAACCTTATGATTGAGGACGCCCTTTCAGGGAAAATAGACTTGATTATCACTAAGTCAGTCAGCCGATTTGCACGAAATACAGTTGACAGCCTTACCACAATCCGTAAACTCAAGGAAAAAGGCATTGAAGTTTACTTCGAAAAAGAGAACATTTGGACATTAGATGCTAAGGGCGAACTGATGATTACAATTATGAGTTCTCTTGCACAGGAAGAAAGCCGCAGTATTTCAGAGAATACCACCTGGGGCAAGCGTAAGCAGTTTGCAGACGGCAAAGGCAGCGTTGGTTACAGTTGGTTCCTTGGGTACGATAAGGACTTTAAGGTAAACGAGGAACAGGCTAATACTGTGCGTTTGATTTACAAGCTTTTCATCAGTGGGTTATCAATGTACGCAATTACAAAAGAACTGATGAGCCGTGGCATTAAATCGCCGTCCGGCAAGGATAAGTGGCACATAAGCACGGTGAAATCAATTCTCACTAACGAGAAGTACCGAGGTGATGCTCTTCTTCAAAAGCAATACACTTCAGACTTCCTGCAGAAAACTCGAAAGACAAACAACGGTGAAATTCCACAGTATTATGTAGAAGAACATCACGAAGCAATTATACCGCCCGCCCAGTTCGATTTTGTGCAGGCAGAACTTGCCCGCCGGGAACAGAATGGTCGTTACAGCGGAGTGAGCATTTTCTCAAACAAAATCAAGTGTGGGTGCTGTGGTGGATGGTACGGTTCCAAGGTGTGGCATTCCACCGACAAGTACCGGAAGGTCATCTACCGCTGTAATCGGAAGTACGGCAAAGACACCCCGCCCTGCAACACACCGCATTTAAGCGAGGAAGAAATCAAGAAGCTGTTCCTCAAGGCGCTGAATGCCCTGGTGGAGGCGAAAGAGGAAACAATAGAGAACCTGCAGGAGTTGATTGAAACGGTCTGCCAGATAGATTCCCTTGGCGCAGAGCAGGAACGGCTGAAACAGGAACTGAGAATTATCGCAGAGAACCTTGCGAACCTCATCCAGAAGAATGCAAGTGTAGCCCTGGATCAGACGGAGCAGGCAGAGAAAGAAAAGAAGCTCCGCACCCTGTATGCTGAAAAGCATAGCCGCTTTCAGGAACTGGAGACACTCATCCAGCAAAAGAATGACACGAAGGAGATACTCACGAACTTCATCAGCAAGCTGGATGATTTGACGGGAGAACAGACGGAGTTCCGGGAAGAACTATGGGGCGGTTTGGTCGATC
>JAQYOU010000031.1 GCA_028727105.1 bacterium | reverse complement strand
CCAAGTCCGGACGGGATAAACGCTGAAGGCATCTAAGCGTGAAGCCCCTCCCAAGATGAGATATCCCTTTCTTAAAGAAAGTAAGACCCCTGAAAGAGTATCAGGTAGATAGGACAGGAGTGGAAGCATGGTAACATGTGCAGCGGACTGCCACTAATCGGTCGAGGGCTTGACCAAATAAGAAAGAAAGACGGTCAGGGAGAGACAGAATGTAAGAGTCAAATTTATTTGACGAGGACATTCTGGAACGAGCTGAACTTTTGATTTCAAAAGGCACTGAGAAAACGAAGTTTTCGAAGTGACCGGCTTTCGGAAGTTCCGAAAGAAGAAATCGAGATGACCATTTTTCGGAAGTAAGGTTTGCAAGATCTGTGTGAAATTTTGAAGGTACAGAAGAAAAAAGTATTGAAAAACAAAAGATAAATGTATATAATATATGAGGGTAAAAGCCCTCATAATATTTATATATAGGGGATTGGTCAAATGGTATGATAGGGGTCTCCAAAACCTTTGGCGGGAGTTCGATTCTCTCATCCCCTGCTCTAAGAAGCTCTGAATAGCCTTATAATAAAGGTGTTCAGAGTTTTTTATTGTTGAACGATAAATTTGTAGGGCTTCGCGGCTGCGGCTTTTGTATTTGAAAGAAAAAGGAGTGGGTGTCAAAGTGTTCGAACGTTGACATTCTGCGTCTAAATGTACTAATATTGAGAATATAGAAATCAATAGATGTAGAGGGGATGAGTGATTGATTGACATTGATACATTAAAACAAATGAATGAGCCGCAACAGATTGCTTTGACGAAACATGCAAAAGAGAGATTGACAGAGCGAAATATAACTATTGATGATGTTGTGAATGGCATAGAAACCGGAGAAATAATTAAACAGTATGAAGATGACAAACCTCTTCCAAGTTGTTTGATCTTAGGATTTTCGGCAGATAATAATTATATTCACATTGTTGTAAGCCATGATAAAGAGTATATATATTTAGTAACGGCATATTATCCAAATTCAGAACAATGGGAAGAGGATTTCAAAACAAGAAAGGGGCGTTGATTATGATTTGTATGGAATGTGGAGCAACTGCAGAAAAAGGATATACTACAGATGTTACAGATCTTGGAAATTGCCTTGTAATTATTCGGAATGTTCCTTGTTACAAATGTCAGGAGTGTAATGAAGTAATTTATACAGCTGATGTTGTGCAACATTTAGAAAAGATTGTTGAAATGGCTAAAAATCTTATGCAAGAAGTATCGATTATTGATTATTCAAAAGTTGCATAGTTAGTAGGAAAGTCGCCAAAAATGGCGGTTAAAAAAGCATATGTGGAATATGCGGATGGTGTGGATGAGGTAGCAGAGCGTTTGGAGAAAATGGTAGATGCCGCAAAGAAGCTGATGCAGGACCTTCTCCAGAGAGAAAAAGCGCTGATTGACAATGTTTAGGACATTTTGCAAAACAAAAATACGAGATATAAAAGGAGAAAACAATTGAGGCTTGTAACGTGGAATGTAAATGGGATTCGCGCTTGCGTACAGAAAGGGTTCTTAGATTTCTTTCATGAAATCGACGCAGACATTTTTTGTATTCAGGAAAGTAAGCTGCAGGCGGGACAATTAGAGCTGGATCTGGAAGGTTACCATCAATATTGGAACTATGCGGAAAAGAAAGGATATTCGGGTACTGCAATTTTTACCAAAAAGGAGCCATTATCCGTTCAATATGGAATCGGAATCGAGGTGCATGACAAGGAAGGTCGTGTGATCACTTTGGAATTTGAGACATTCTATATGGTAACAGTTTACACACCGAATTCGCAAAATGAACTTGTAAGGCTGCCTTACCGTATGCAATGGGAAAACGATTTTCTTACATACTTAAAGAAACTGGAGGAAGTGAAACCGGTAATTTTTTGTGGGGATCTGAACGTGGCGCACAAAGAAATCGACTTAAAGAATCCGAAAACAAATCGGAAGAATGCAGGCTTCACGGACGAAGAACGCGAGAAATTCACAGAGCTTCTTGCATCAGGTTTTATCGATACTTTTCGCTATTTTTACCCTGACCAGGAAGGTATTTACTCCTGGTGGTCATATCGGTTTAGCGCAAGAGCAAAGAATGCAGGATGGAGAATCGATTATTTCTGCGTGTCAGAATGTTTAAAGGATCGGCTTTTGGACGTAAAAATTCTTACGGATGTGATGGGTTCAGATCACTGTCCGGTTCTATTGGAAATGAACTAGTTCAATTGCCGATGATGTTACATCGATTTGATTAAGTGGAACAGAGAGGAGTGCGATTTTGCAGAAACGAGTGGAAGATTCGCAAGTCGAACAGATATTTATGGTACATCCGGAGCACTTGAATGGAGCCGGAAGATTGTTTGGTGGGCAGATCATGTCGTGGATTGATGAAGTAGCTGCATTGGTGGGGCTTCGTCATGCACAATCGAGTATAGTAACTGCTTCTGTGGACAATCTTGAGTTTATGGAAGGGGCGCATCTGAACGATATGATCGTTCTGATCGGAAGACTTACCTATGTTGGAAAAACATCGATGGAAGTGCGCGTGGATACGTATGTAGAGTCGATCGAAGACGGCATGCGGCGGCCGATCAACCGTGCGTACCTTATTTTGGTCGCGGTGGATAAGGATGGAAAACCGAAAGAAGTCCCGGGACTGTGCATTGAGACTGAAAGCCAGCGTGCAGAGTGGGAGGCGGCGCAGCGACGGAAGGCAATGCACATACAACGAAAGAAAGAAGGATTTTGAAGGAGGAAAAATATGTTAGAAGTAGGAACAAAGGCACCGGATTTTGAACTTCCGGATCAGAATGGTGAGATGCATAAGCTCAGTGATTATGCAGGGAAAAAGGTGATTTTATATTTTTATCCGAAGGACAATACACCAGGATGTACGAAACAGGCGTGTGGATTTTCAGAGAGATATCCTCAATTTTTAGAGAAGGGCGCAGTCGTTCTTGGCGTGAGCAAGGATAGCGTTGCTTCCCATAAACGGTTTGAGGAAAAGCAGAACCTGGCATTCACACTTCTCTCCGATCCGGAGCGCAAGGTCATTGAAGCGTATGATGTGTGGAAAGAAAAGAAAAATTATGGAAAGGTCTCCATGGGTGTTGTCCGTACGACTTATCTCATTGATGAAGCTGGAGTGATCATCAAAGCAAATGACAAGGTGAAGGCAGCTGATGATCCACAGAATATGTTAGAGGAACTGGGATCATGAAGATCATTCTGTCCCCTGCGAAAAAAATGAATATGGATCCGGACAGACTGGAACCATCAGGTTTGCCGGATTTTCTGGATCAGACAGAGGAAATCTTATCATGGCTCAGAGAAAGATCCTATGAGGAATTAAAAACTCTGTGGAAATGTAATGACAAGATCGTACAGCAAAATATCGAACGATTGGAGCAGATGGAACTGAGAAGTCAGCTGACTCCGGCGGTGCTTGCCTATGAGGGGATCGCCTATCAATATATGGCTCCGACGGTTTTTGAGGATGGACATTATGAGTATGTTCAGGAGCATCTGCGCATCCTGTCTGCCTTTTACGGGGTGTTAAGGGCCATGGACGGTGTGACACCGTATCGTCTGGAGATGCAGGCAAAGGCATCGATCGGAGGAAAAAAAGATCTGTATGAACTGTGGGGAAACAGACTATATGAAGCCGTCAGGGACGAAAGCAGAGTGATCGTTAATCTTGCATCAAAGGAATATTCCAAGTGTATAGAAAAATACCTGACGCCGGAGGATCGATACATAACCATCACCTTCTGTGAAAAGTCAGGTGATAAGCTGGTCACGAAAGGTACATACGCCAAGATGGCAAGAGGTGAGATGGTTCGTTACATGGCAGAGCATCAGATCGAGGATCCGGTAGAGATCCGGAACTTTGACCGGTTGGGGTATGTGTTTCGGGACGATCTGTCCTCGGATAAAGAATACATATTCGAGCGTGTGATCCAGTGTTAGGTGAGTTTTGATGTTATGGAAAATAAACATTGAATTATTCAAATATGTCATGTATAATATGTTAGGGTTAAACCCGAACAACATTTATGTACAGGGGATTGGTCAAATGGTATGATAGGGGTCTCCAAAACCTTTGGCGGGAGTTCGATTCTCTCATCCCCTGCTCGCGAAAAGCCGCGAAGCCTTGATTTTACAGGGTTTAGCGGCTTTTTTACATGCAAAGAGGAATGTCGTAGGGACGTTTCTTTTGTCCTGACCATCGCCCATTGCCATGAGGAGCGCCCTTTGGCATGACAGCGTATCAGCCGGCATTGACAAATACTCAGCAGATGCGTATGATGAATAATGGAAATGCTCAATAGGGAGACGTTTTATTGACGTCTCCTTTTGAGTTGCCATGCATCCGTAAGAAGCTGCCGGTGGCGGGGCCTTACGGTATGATGATAAAACGGGGAGGATTCAGTGATGAATAAAAGAAAGAGTATGATACCTATGTCTGCCATGATGAGTGTGGCGTTTATCTGGTTTACGACGCATTTCGGAGGCGGATTTGCATCGGGGGCACAGTTGTACAGTTATTTCGGAAAATACGGTGGCTGGTGTCTGATCCTGCCGGTTCTGGCGATGGCTTATGACGCACTGTTTTTCGGATACGCATTGTATTTTGCCAGAAAGCATCAGGTCTATGACTATCGCTCCTATAACAATGCGTTTTACGGGAAATTTGCTCCGATATTTTCAAATTTATTTGAGATTATTTATCTTGTGACCATGTGTCTGGCACCGGCTGTTGCATTTGCCACCGGTGGCGCGACGCTGAAGGCTGTGACCGGACTGTCTTATCCCGTGTGCACGGTGATCATCGGTATCTTTATTTTTATCGTGGCGATCTTTGGATCAAAACTGGTGCGCAAAGTGGCATCTGTATTGTCCATCGTGATCATTGTGGGACTGATGATCGTCTATTTACCGAATATTTTAGTGGGCGCAGACCGGATCTCAGCGTCTGTCAGCAGTATGGCGCAGAGTGGGATATCGGCTGGAAGCGCTCTGTATTCAGCATTTTTGTACGGTACGTTTCAGCTGATCAATATCGCGGTTTTTGTTCAGCATGCGGAGACTTTTTCCGAGCCGAAAGAGGCAAAGAGCAGTATGGGCATCGGTTTTGTCATCAATTCGCTGATGATGGTGATGGTTGCATTGGGATTGCTCACGATCTGCAATGATCCGGACATCGCGCAGCAGAGCGTGCCTACGATCTTTATGGTACAAAAGGGTGTGGGTGCGGCCTTTATGCTTCCGCTGGTATCTGTTCTCATTATCTTAGGAGCAGTATCCACGGCGGTAAACATGGTTGCGGCCATGGTCCGCAGGGTCAGCGTACGTATCATGACAGCAGAGGAGCGCGAGCAGGAAGAAAAGACCGGCAAGCCGGTAATGAAAACCATCGTGATCGCACTGGTGTGCTGCCTGATCGATTTCGGCATTGCCCAGTTTGGACTGCTCACACTGGTACAAAAAGCCTACAGTTTCCTGGCATATCTGGAGATCCCGGTGATCTTGATCCCGTATGTGATACATATGATCGTGACGAGATTTGATACAAAGGAAAGAGGATAAAGGTCTGATGCAGGCTGAGATGGAAAACTATTTGTAAATGATGAAAACGGAGGGGACAGGATGAGACTGGAAAATTATGAGATGCATCTGCCGAGCTATTCCATCGGAGATCAGTGCTATTCAAAAATTGTAGATGTGTGTGACGATTATGGGAAAACAGTGCTCATGATCGGCGGTAAAAAGGCTCTGCAGGCAGCAGAGGGGAAGATCAGAAAGGCCATTGAGGGCTCAGAGCTTGAGATCATCGGTGTGGAGATCTACGGTCATGACTGCACCTATGCCACGGTAGAGCGGCTGAGAAATATGGAGCTTTACAAAACGGCAGACATGGTCTTTGCAGTAGGCGGTGGAAAGGCGGTTGACACCTGTAAGTGTCTGTGTATCGATGATGATAAGCCGATCTTTTCATTTCCGACCATCGCATCCAACTGCGCAGCGACTACGTCTGTCTCCATCATGTACAATGAGGATGGAACGTTTTTAAAGCCGCACTTTTTTGTGCGTCCGGTGATGCATGCGTTTATCGATACAGCGATCATCGCACAGGCACCGGTACAGTATATGTGGGCGGGTATCGGTGATACTTATGCGAAATATTATGAGGCGACGATCTCATCCAGAGGCGAGACGCTAGAGCATTATACGGCTCTGGGCGTTAACATCAGCCAGATGTGCAAGGATCCGATCTTAAAGTATGGAAAAAAGGGATTGGAGGATCATAAAAAGCAGATTGCATCCTACGAATTGGAACAGCTGGTGTTGTCCATTGTTGTCACAACAGGTATTGCCTCCATTTTCTTGACCAGAGATTTTACTCCGGATTATAACAGTGGGCTTGCGCATGCGATCTTTTACGCGCTGACAAAATACCCGGTGATCGAAGAAAAACATTTCCATGGAGAGGTAGTCGGTTTCGGCGTTTTATTTGCGCTTTTATGCGACGGTCAGACGGAGGAATTTCAGAAGATCTACGATTTTAATAAGAGTATTGGCCTTCCGGTGTCCATTGAGCAGATCGATATTTCCGAGGAGGAGTTCCGGGAGACCATCACAAGAGTGCCGTTGATGTCGGACATCAGGCATTATCCGTATCCGGTTACAGAGGAGATGCTTTTGCACGCGTGGGATACACTAATGTCGTAGGGACGTTTTTCTGTTCTGCTCATCGCTCATTGCCATAAGGAGCGCCCTTTGTCATGGCACCAACAAATATAGGGATATTGACAAATCGTTCTTTTGGCACTATGGTTATTTACATGAGTGATGAATGAATGGCTCGGGGGGGGATAACATGAAAAGAAAATGGTATCAGCGACTGTTGGCGTTGACATTGGCATTTACGCTTGCCGTAGGGACGCCGGCATTTGCAGGAACACAGACCGGTGAAACGGTTGTACAGGACGCTTCCAGGCAGTCACAGACGCTTGAACAGAGAGCTGCCAGCAAGGCACAGTCTCTCATCGGTTTGTACGGAGCAACGAATATTCAGTATGCCTTGATGCATGACGGTGAGATGATCCTGAGCAATGCAAAGGGAATTGATGACAGAAAGAAAAAGACACAGGTGACAACGGATCAGGTCTATTGTGTTGCTTCTATTAGTAAAATGTTTACGACAACCGCAGTGATGCAGCTTGTGGAGAAGGGAAAGGTCGATCTGGATGCTCCGGTGACAAGATATGTAACGGACTTCAAGATGGCAGATTCGCGTTACAAGGACATTACCGTACGTATGCTGCTCAATCATTCTTCGGGGTTGATGGGCGGGCAGCTCATGAACGCGTTCCTGTTTGAGGACAATGATACCTATTACCATGATAGTTTGTTGCAAAGATTGAGATCTGAGCGACTGAAGGCCGATCCGGGTGCATTCAGTGTTTACTGTAATGACGGATTTGTGCTGGCAGAGATCGTGGTGGAGCGTGTCAGTGGAATGAGCTTTACCAAATATCTGGAGAAAAATATCTGTGCGCCGCTTGGACTTTCTCATACAAAGACACCCCTGTCGCTGACCGCAAAGGATCAGGCAGTGGGAATGTATCTCACAAAGGGTGGAGAAAAACTGCCGACGGAGTATGTGAACTGTATCGGAACAGCCGGTGTGTACTCAACAGCCGAAGACCTGTGCAAATTTGGAATGGCGTACACCGATGATAATAACAAGCTTTTGAGTGAGAACGCAAAACAGGCGACACGCGTGGCAGAAGGGCGGAACGGAAGATGGCCCGGTGGTGAGACCGGTTTGCTTGATTTTGGACTTGGATGGGACAGTGTCAGTGTATATCCTTTTTCCAAATACGGGATCAGCGCCGTTGAAAAAGCCGGCGATTCGCTGCTCTGTCACGGAGAACTGGTGGTTCTTCCGGAATACAAGCTGTCGGTTGCCGTGCTGACGGTAGGTGCCAGCAGTACGATTGATGCGGTGTTGGCGCATTATCTTGCGCAAGAGTATCTGAAGGACAACGGACTTTTGGAAGAAAAAAAGCTGGATGAGAAGTTTGCAGTTGACAAGGCAAAGGTGCCGTCGGAGATTAAGGAGAAGTACAGCGGATATTACACGACGACGTACCAGAGCTGTAAGGTTACGATCAATGATGAGGGACTGGAATATTATAGTCTGCTCAATCCGGACAAGAAAGTTAAATTCTGGTATACCACGGATGGTGATTTTGTCTTATCTACAGGGAACGAAAAGCTCTCTTTTGTGACGGAGGACGGAGTCGATTATCTGATAGATACGCAGTACATCACGCTTCCCGGAATCGGCACAGCCTACAGCAAAATGTATGCAGGACAGAAGACGCCTGACAATCCATTGTCGAAAAAGGTTCAGGCAGCATGGAAAAAACGTGATAACAAAAACTTTCTGATCCTGGATGAGAAATACACCTCTCTGCTGTATCAGGTGGAGATGCCGGCGATGGAGCCGAAGCTTTCCGAGGCTCAGTCCGGTTATGTTCACGGAGACCGGATCGTTGATGCGAACAACGCGGAGTTCTTTACAACGATTCCTCAGAATATCTCACGTTCTCTGTTTGATTACAGCTTTAAGACTGATAAAAACGGTACGGAGTATATCCTTCACAGTGATGGCAGCAAGTGGGGGATCCGGGAGGATTTTGTAAAAAATCTTTCCGCAAAGGCATCCTATTCCGTTTCCATTGATAAGAAAACAGGCTATGCAAAGTGGTATAAAGTCGGGAAGAAAACAGCCGGAAAGATGATGACAGCAACGCTTGGAAAAAATCAAAAGGGTATGGTTGCCGTATATGATAAGAATGGCGTGTTGGTCAATAATTCTTATGTATCCGGTAAGACAAAAGTAAAGCTTCCGAAGGGTGGATATGCTGTTTTTGCAGGAGAAAAAGGAACTTCATTTCGCGTGAAGATCAGATAAAAAGATACGAAAAACAGTATAGGTGACATACAAAATCAAAGAAAAATAAAGGAGGACCAGAATTATGAGGATTAAAAATCTGAAAGCGGTGCTGGCACTGACTTTGGCTGTAGCACTTGTAACTCCGGCAGCAGCAGTAAGTGCGCCGGTAACCGTAGCACAGGCAGCAGCAAAGACTGTGAAGCTGAGTGCATCAAAGAAGACGTTGAACGTTGGGAAGAGCTTCACCTTGAAGCTGAAAAATGCCACCGGAAAGGTTACTTGGAAATCCAACAAGAAGTCGGTGGCAACCGTTACATCCAAGGGAAAGGTGAAGGCACTGGCATCCGGCAAAGCAACGATCACCGCGACCAACAAGAAGAAGACTTATAAGTGTACGGTGACCGTTAAGAATCCGAAGAAGGCTGCTGGAATGAAGGATATCCAGGTAGGACCTGTGAACATTTGTTATCCGGGTGAGTGGAATAAGGAAGTTGCTTCCGAGGACAACACATTCGCTTTTGTTGCTTGTGATGGAGAGAATACCAACAGCTCATTGAATATTGTTGAGCTTGTTATTACACCGGAAGATGGTTCAACCATAGACGATTATTATGCGATGTATTCTGAGATCACAGAAGAATATCTATTGAGTGTCCTTGAAATGCAAGGAATGGAGAACGGCAAGATCCTGCAGTACAGTGTGGAAAAATGTGACACAAAGTGCGGTGAGGCTGTGATGCTGAAACAACGGATCTCCTATTATTATCCGGTGACTGAGAAGAATTATGATGAGGTAAAGGTCACATATATATTGAATTTGGCTGGCAACGCTTATGTTATGTTTGCTGCCAATGAGGAAGGTGATTTTGAGGAAGCACAGGCAAATGTTGACAAGCTGCTGGAGACAATGACACAGTTATAGAGAACGGTTCTACGGAAATGCTCAAAAGAGAGACGTTTACGGACGTCTCTCTTTTGCGTTCTTAGATGGAGAGAAAGAGAATTGAATTATCGTACATTATAGTATATTATAGTTTTGAGAATAAATTATAGTATATTATAGTGCATTATAGTCTATATGAGGAGAATATCATAGAAGTTATGGCAAAGTTATATTTTTACTACGGTGCGATGGGTGCCTGCAAGAGTGCGACGGCGATCACGACGGCATATAACTATGTGGAGGCAGAGATCGGAAACGGCAATGCAAAGGAGCGCTCCAGGATCCTGCGCATTTTAAAGCCCGCGTTGGAGACCAGAGACGGTGACACAACGATCCGTTCACGTATCGGGCTGGAGGCTGAGTGCGAGACGATTGAGAAATTTATAGAGGAATTTCCGGTGGAAGAGCTGGTTTCATTGCCGAAAGAGGAACGTAAGGAGCGGTTTCCCTTTAAGGTGCTGATCGTGGACGAGGCGCAGTTTTGCAGCAGGGAACAGATCGACTATCTCTCAGATGTGGTGGATTTTCTGAATGTTCCGGTCATCTGTTATGGTCTGCGGGCAGATTTTCAGAATCGCTTGTTTCCGGGCAGCGAGCGTCTGATGGAGATCGCGGACAAGCTGGAGGAGCTGAAGACCATGTGCTGGTGCGGACGCAAGGCGACCTGCAATGCGCGCTATGATGAAAACGGAATTGTGCGAGAAGGTGAGCAGGTACTTTTAGGTGCCAACAACAATTATAAGGCGTTGTGCAGAAAGCATTACAAGGAAGGCTTACTATTCCCGCCGAACTGACCCTGATGACATGGAGAGATAGGGAATATCTGAAAAGAGAGTAACTGAAGGTACTGAACAGTTACAAATGAGAATTGCTATCAGGTGCCTGTGAAGGCGCGAAATTATAAAATGGAGGATTAGATCAGTTATGAATACACAGGAAAAACAGCCCAAGCTGTACAACATGGGCTGCATGGCATTTTTTTTCAGCGGCATCTGCGCCATGAGCAGCGGAGTCATTGTGAGTCTGCTGCAGGAATATTACGGATTTGCTTACGGAATGACGGGAACGTTGTTATCGCTTATGAATATCGGAAATCTGGTGGCAGGCTTTGCGTCGGCCATTCTGCCCTCAAAGATCGGCACGCGGGCGACGGTCCTAACGCTCACCAGCGGTTATGCACTGGGCTATCTGTTTATGACGACAGGCAATTACATGTGGCTGCTCATGCTGGCGTTTCTGTTTCTCGGACTTGCGAAGGGAAATACGATCAACAATTGTACCGTACTTGTGGGAAACAATGCCCAGGACCGCACAAAGGGCATGAATGTCATGCATGCCAGCTATGCCTGCGGTGCACTGCTGGGACCGATCCTGATCACAGCAGCGCTGACTATGGGAAAATTTACGCCGATGTACGCTCTGGCGGTGCTGGGACTGGTGCTGTGGCTTGTGTTTGTGGCAGTGCGTTTCCCGGGAAAACGTGCGGAGACAGCAGATGGAAAGAAGGAGAAGACGGACTGGGGCTTTTTAAGGGAAAAGAAATTCTGGCGGCTGACCGGGCTGATCTTCTGCCAGAACGCGGCGGAGACCAGCGTGACCGGCTGGATGGTTACATACTATAAAGGAAACGGTATTTTGTCCGGTACTTTGGCAAACTATACGCTGACGATCATGTGGGGAGCGACGCTGATCGCCAGACTTTTGATCGCATTTGTATTTCCTATCAAGGATCGTTTCAAGGCGCTGGCCATCATGGGCGGCGGTTGTGTCGTTCTGTATGCGGCGTTGATCTTTTCCAATACCGGCTGGCTGGCGATCCTGATGCTGTTCGCGTTTTCTTTTGCGATGGCAGGGGTCAATCCCACCGGTGTGGCAGGCGCAGGAAATATGCTGAACGCTGCCAGCATGGGTATCATGCTGCCGGCAGCGGGCCTGGGTGCGATCCTGATGCCGTGGATCATCGGTATGGTGGCAGAGGGTGTCAGCCTGCAGGCCGGTATGTTCTGTAATATTGTGCCGTGTGTCGGAATTTTAGTATTTGCGCTTTTGTGCAGAAGACTTGGCGATGAGTAACTCGCGTCATGCGCAGCGGGAAGCAGCACTGCTCATAACCCGCGCAGCCAGCCGCATCCGATCATAAATAAAAACATAA
>JAQYOU010000030.1 GCA_028727105.1 bacterium | reverse complement strand
CAGATATCACATTGGAGGATCTGACTGAAAAATTACAGAAACAGATTGGCGTTCCGATGATCTCCTACGACCTGAAGATCAACTATATCTGTACGGAATGCTTAACAAAAGAAAATGGGGGTGATAAACAATGAAACATCTACCTTTGGATGTCAGAGTTCCCATCGAACCTGACAACCCCAGCATCGTCAGAGACGAAGACAAATGTATCAAATGCGGTATGTGTAAGAATGTCTGCACGCAGGACATCGGCGTACACGGCACTTACACACTGGAGCAGACAGGCGGCGAAGCGGTCTGCATTCACTGCGGACAATGCGCCAATGTATGTCCGCCGGACAGTATCACGGAGCGGTATGAATACCCGGATATCCGTGAAGCGGTAAAGAATCCGGATCAGATCGTGATCGTCAGCACTTCTCCTTCCGTCCGCGCCGCCCTGGGCGAGGAGTTCGGAATGGCTGACGGTACATTCGTGGAAGGAAAAATGGTGGCACTGCTGCGTGCGCTTGGTGTCAGCTATGTACTGGATACCAATTTCGCGGCGGATCTCACGATCGTCGAGGAGGCAAGCGAGCTGATCCGGCGCGTTACCAAAGGGACAGCACCGCTTCCGCAGTTTACCAGCTGCTGCCCTGCCTGGATCAAATTCACGGAGATGTATTACCCCGAGCTGATCCCCAATCTCTCTACCGCAAAGAGTCCGATCGGCATGCAGGGGCCGACAATCAAGACGTATTTTGCAAAGAAAATGGGACTTGATCCCACAAAGATCGTCAACGTTGCTCTGACACCCTGCACTGCCAAAAAATATGAGATCCGCAGACCGGAGATGCACGATGCCGGCAACTATTATGATGATCCCGATATGCGTGACATGGATTTTGTACTTACCACCAGAGAGCTGGCTCTGTGGGCGAAGGAGGAAGGCATTGATTTTGCTTCCCTGTCTGATTCCGCCTACGACAGTCTCATGGGTGAGGCATCGGGCGCCGGTGTTATTTTTGGCAATACCGGTGGTGTTATGGAGGCAGCGCTCCGCACCGCCTATGAGTATATCACCGGTGAGGAAGCCCCCGCACAGCTCTACGATCTGCAGCCGGTGCGCGGCTATGAAGGCATCCGCGAAGCATCCTTACAGATCGGCGAGCTGAATGTAAATGTGGCAGTCGTCTACGGCACTGCCAATGCGCGAAAGATGATCGAGCGCATGAAACAGGGCGACAAGCAATATCATTTTATAGAGGTCATGACCTGCCCCGGCGGATGTATCGGTGGCGGCGGTCAGCCGAAGGATCTCATGAAGGATGCCGATGAGGTTCGAAAAGCCCGCATTGACAGCCTTTACAAAAAAGACGCGGAGATGACCTTGCGAAAGAGCCACGAAAACCCGTCGATCAAACGGATTTACGAAGAGTTTTACGGCAAACCGCTCAGCGAGATGGCTGAAAAAATGTTGCATACAATGTATGAAGATAAAAGTATGATCTTAAACAAGAAAGGAGACAAAAAAATGGCACAGTGGAAATGTAAGGTATGTGGTTATATTTATGAAGGAGAGGAGCTTCCGGCAGATTTTACCTGTCCGTTATGTAAGCAGCCGGCATCTGCATTTGAGAAGATCGCAGAGGCAAAGCCTGCAAACAAGTACGCAGGAACACAGACCGAGAAGAATCTGGAGGCAGCCTTTGCAGGCGAGTCACAGGCAAGAAATAAATATACCTATTTTGCATCCGTAGCAAAGAAGGAGGGCTATGAGCAGATCTCTTCTCTCTTCTTAAAGACGGCAGACAACGAGAAGGAGCACGCAAAGATGTGGTTCAAGGAACTGAACGGCATCGGTGACACCGCACAGAATCTGGGCGCTGCCGCTGACGGCGAGAACTACGAGTGGACCGACATGTATGAGGGCTTCGCAAAGACCGCTGAGGCTGAGGGATTCCCTGAGCTGGCTGCAAAATTCCGTGCGGTAGGCGAGATTGAGAAGCATCATGAGGAGCGCTATCGTGCACTCTTAAAGAATGTGGAGACTGCTGCTGTCTTCGCAAAGAGCGAAGTCAAGGTATGGGAGTGCAGAAACTGCGGACATATCGTTGTTGGAACCAATGCCCCCGACAAGTGCCCGGTATGCAATCATCCCCAGAGCTACTTCGAGGTTCATGCAGAGAACTACTAATACCGGATTTGTTTTCACAACAGAGTGACCAACGGGCAAAAAACCCGCATCGCACAAACGGCGATGCGGGTTTCTTTTCGATCAGTTCGGGACAAAGGGCGCTTCTCATGGCAATGGGCGCTGGGCGGGGCAGAAAAACGTCCCCGTCACGACCATAAAAATGGAACCATATATACAGGAATATAATGAATACCATTTTCCCACTTATAATCTTTGGTATGAACAACATATTTTTCGCCTATACGGCTACTAAATTTTTTACAAAATACATCTAGTGATTTATGACTTCTATAATTACCGGATTTCACCTCAATTGGACATATTTTGTCACTTACTGAGATCAAAAAATCAATCTCATACAAATGATTAGACGTTTCGCTTTCCATCGTATAATAAAACAGGTTGTTCCCTCCAGCTATCAACATCTGCGCTACAACATTTTCATATACATACCCTAAATTGGCTTCAAGTTTGTCTGAAAGCAGTTTATTGTATATCACGTTTTCCGTGTATTTTTTATCTTTGAATGCAAGCGTCACAAACAGTCCAACATCAGATGTAAACAGCTTATATCGTCCTGCATCTTTCTCTAATGACATTCCCACGCCCGAATTATTTGCGTGATAAGCAATATTGACCGTAAACGAACTCAGCATCTGAGGTAATAATTCACGCACCTGCTCTGACCTTGTTCCTTCTCTTGCATTTGATAACACATATCTTGACGCATTACCACTAAGATTTGCCGGAATTGCGTCGTATATATCACCTGCAAGTCCGGTTCCATCTATCTTAATAAAATCTTCCTCGTACAGATCAACAATTTCTCTTTTGACTTCGTCGACTGCTTGCAGATTGTTTTGCTCTAAATATGTTTCTATAGCCTGAGGCATTCCACCAATAAGCATATACAATCTGAAAATTCTCATAAGATTTCTATGCAATGCATTCCCTGCAGTTTTTTTGTTTTCTAAAAGAATCTTAATTGTGTCAGCAGTTATTACATCACCAATTGCCCACAAAAACTCTTCAAAATCCATAGGATACATGGATAACTTATGCTCCTCACTCGGAATTAAAATATCCTTCGTATTCTTTTTTATAGACAATAGAGAACCCGTTTCCATATATTTATATCTTCCATCTGCTACAAGATATTTGATTGCCTGTCTAGCCTTCGGGAGCAGCTGAACCTCATCAAATATTATTACAGACTCTTTTTCATACAATCTGATTCCGGTTAGCTGCTGTAATTGTAAAAAGAAAAAATCTAAATTGTATGTGTCATCAAATAGTCCCATGATTTCTTTACTGGTATGTGCAAAATCAATCAAAATATATGATTTGAACTCATTCTTTGCAAACTCCTCAGCAATCGTAGACTTTCCAACTCGTCTGGCACCTTTTATTAATAGAGCATATTTATCACTACGTTTTTCTTTCCATTCGAGTATTTCATTATATATTTTTCTTTTAAAAACCGGCTTTTCCATGATGTTTTCACCTCTCAAACTACAGTATAACGCAAATCCCCTTTTGTGTAAACCTATATTACGCGCAAATCCCCACTTGTTGCATGCCGCATATCTACAGAATCCCCATAAAATTCATTTTTTATCCTTTTTCTCACTACCCGATCAATACTTTTTTTCCTTCAAAGGCGAAACCATAGCTTCGAATGCGCTCCTCAGGTATACCCCGGGTGATCAGCCCCAGCACAAACCCATGATAGAACCTGTTAGTATAACGGATTTTCTGTAATTTGAAAACTTTATTTTAAAAAGAGATACTCTACAGAAACATTGCCATATAAAGCGGCAGGCTTTCCACCGTATCATTGCCTGATACGTTCTTTGCCGATCGTTTGATTCCATGCTTCACACCATAGTTTTGTATGATTGATGTCATTGATTGCGAAGTTGCTATAAGCAAAGTCAATCCGAGATACATATTTTTCCACGAGTTCCAATATGCAAATGCATATTTTACCCACGTATTTTAAATATATTTTGCATATTTTACCCGCGACATTTCGTTTGACATCACCCGGTAGCCGGTATAATATAAAATTGAATCAGACACATATGATAATGAGGACAGATTTTATGAATGAATTAGAAAAATGCATGGCTGGTGAATGGTATGACTGCCATGATCCGATTTTTTTAGAATATAAAAATACTGCCAGAAAATTGTTAACGCAGTATAACGCGTTTTCCTATGATCAAAAGGAAGAAAAAACGAAAGTGCTAAATCAGCTTTTTGGAAGCATGGGCACCAATGTGTCGGTGGGACTTCCGTTTATCTGCGACTATGGGAGAAATATCCACATCGGCACGAATGTTTCCATCAATATGAACTGCACCTTTGTGGATTGCAATAAGATTGAGATTGGCAATCATGTTTTGATCGCCTCCAATGTTCAGATCTATACCGCCACCCATCCGGTTGAATTATCAGATCGGCTTACGCCTGACTGGGATCCGGTCAGTGGTGAATATTTCTGTCGTACTTACGCATTGCCAGTAAAGATTGGCAATGGCTGCTGGATCGGCGGCGGCGTGATCATTCTTCCTGGCGTTTCCATCGGAGACGGTACGGTGATCGGAGCCGGAAGCGTTGTCACAAAGGATATTCCTGCAAACTGTGTAGCCGTCGGAAATCCGTGTCGCGTAGTTAGAAAGATCAATCAAGGACACGATTAAGGCATATGCTTCCCGCATATGCCTCTTTATCTTGTTAACAAAATATTCCCTTAATTTTAATTCGCAGCTTCAAGCTTCTCTATTTCTGTGTGTTTTCCGGTTGCCGCTACACGCATAAATTCTTCTACTTCTTCCGGCCCCGGAATGGAAGGAATACCTCCTCTTTTTTGTACACATAAGCCTGCAACCACATTTCCCATGACAGCGCATGTTCGTATTTCTTCCCATTCCAGATCATCGATCCCTTTGTTCAGGGAAATTTTCCTCATTCTTCCAGTAGATTCTCCGCTTCGTCTCATCCAGTTCCTTTACAAAGCGCATTTTGTATTTCAAAAAGTCTTCCAGATCCAGCAGGATATGATAGAGCAACGCTCTGCTCTCAAATTCTTCATTTGTCTTTGGCAATTCTGTTTCTCTTATCGTTTTTATAATAGCCTCCAACTGCTCCATCTGCTCATCGGGACAGTTGCATTCCCTTACAAAATCAGCCAGATACAGCATGTATTCCGCAACAATCTTTGCCTGCTTTGGCATGACCCGGATCTTTTTCATCTCATAATGCAGATTATGCAGGATCTGGCACTGACTCTGTCTCATCTCAAAGTATGAAATATAGTATTCCGGATGGTAATTGAATGTATTTCCCTGATATTCATATGCTTCGCGGATACAAGCCTGAATATCCTTTTCCAGCGCACAGATGTCATTCCAGACATTCCGCTCCATTTCCCGATTAGATAAATAAGCACTCAGCGCACCGATGATCATCTGCAAACGCCCCTCTATAGATCTCATATTTGAGATGATCCGTCTTTTATGACCGGAGTTATGATGAAATAAATTGAAAATAACCGCAAATACAACGCCAATGAGTACCAGGAGAAATTCGTTCCAAATAGCACCATCACTGAAATCATGATTTGTCACAAGATGCGCCGCGATCACTGCGTTGACGGATATTGTTGCCCTCCATTCAAAAACTTCCGCGATAAATACTGTAATTGCCAGCAACACGCCATATGCAATCCATGAGCTCTCGATATGCGAGAAAAGCATCCACGCGATCAGCGCCGTCATGGTAAATGTTGCCAGTCTACAGACCGAAAGCCTCACTGTTTCACATTTGGAAGTCATCAGCGTCAAGAGCGTGATCGTTCCGGCAGAAACTGCATAGTCCAGCCCCAGCGATTGTGCGATATATAGTGCGAGGCTGCTTCCGATTCCTATTTTTAATGATAATAATATGATTTTTTGATATTTATTCATCTGATTTTTTGATATTAAGAAATGTCACGCTCTGAGAGCCATTTCTTAATCATGTATAAAAATGACCATACAAAGTACATGGCAGCTGACACTCTGTATGGTCATTTTAGCGAAAATTTTTGCTTTCCAAAGTTTATTCTCACCGGTATCGCAAGGAATGCTTTTACCTGATCTGAACGATTATATTTATTTTATAAAGCTTACATGCTTACAGATCTCCTCGATGGCTTTCTCCTTGCGCTCATTGAAGATCACTTTATTTTCTTCAAACAGATTTCTTCCGTCTGTGTCGATGGATACGATGAGCGGTCCGAATTCCTTCACGCGGCAGTGCCATAAGGTCTCCGGCATGCCAAGGTCACGCCACTGTGCATCCACGATCTCCTCAACCTCTGTCGCCGCAACGACTGCATTTCCTGCCGGAAATACACAGTGGATCGCCTTGTAGTTTTTGCAGGCGTACTCTGTATTCGGTCCCATACCGCCCTTGCCGATAATGACCTTGACACCTGTTTTTTCCACAAATTCCTTTTCAAATTTCTCCATACGCATACTGGTCGTAGGTCCCACGGATACCATCTCAAACTTGTCGTTTTCCAGCGGACGGATGATCGGTCCGGCGTGAAAGATGGCAGCGTCTCTCACATCTACAGGAAGCTCTCTTCCTCCTTCTACCAGTCTTCTGTGAGCAACGTCACGACAAGTCGTCATACTTCCGTTTAAATAAACGATATCTCCCACATGAATATCCGCCAGATCCTCTGCAGATATCGGTGTTGTCAAAATTTTCTTTCCATCCTTGATTTCAACCATTATAATGTCACCCCCGAATGTGTTGTAATTGTGTAATTGAGATCCTTGTCAAAAATAATGTGTCCGCGTCTGTGTGACCAGCAGCCTACATTGACTGCGACACCGATGGCAGAGGGATGTCTCGCTGTATTTTCAATGTGAACACCCATAACAGAATACTTTCCACCCATTCCCTGTGGTCCGAGACCGATCTCATTGATTCCGTTCTCCAGCAGCTTTTCCATAGATGCGGCGCGCTCATTTTCGTTGTGGCTTCCCAACGGCCGCATCAATGCCTTCTTTGACAGCAGCGCTGCAGTCTCCACAGAGGTTGCAACACCTACACCTACCAGGAGCGGAGGGCATGCATTGAGTCCATAGGAGGTCATGACATCCATGACAAATCTCGTCACTCCCTCATAGCCTGCTCCCGGCATCAGAACCATTGCCTTTCCGGGAAGCGTACATCCACCGCCTGCCATATAAGCGTAAATCTCACACTGGTCACTGTCAGGAACGATATCCCAGAATACGGTAGGTGTTCCTTTTCCTACATTTTTTCCGGTGTTGTACTCATCAAAGGTCTCTACGCTGTTGTGGCGGAGCGGTGCCTCAAAGGTAGCTTTTACAACAGCCTCCTTTAACAGCGCTTCCAGCTCTCCGATCAGCGGAAACCGGCTTCCGCATTTTACCCAGAACTGCAAGACACCGGTGTCCTGACAGCTCGGGCGGTTCAATTCTTTCGCCAGAACCTGATTCTTTTTCATTGTCTCGTAGATTACCTTTGAGAGGGGGCTGTCCTCTTTTTCTGCAAGCTCATCCAGCTTTGCGATAATGTCATCCGGCAACACTTTTCCGATATATGATACAAAATTTGCCATATATCCGGTCAACTGCTCTACCTGTTGTTTCTTATCCATTTGATTGTCTCCTTTTTGATGATGAGTAGCTGTTCCATATCTGCACAGCCACGATTTTGTGTTCTAAATTGATTTGTGTATCTGTTTTGAATGTCAGTCAGTATTTTTCGTTATTACCCTCTACGCCGGGAAAAACGGAAATGCAATCGGAAGCACGATCATGCTCACCAGTGTCGCGATGATGATCAACGGAAAACCGGCTTTCACATAATCCATAAAACGGTATTCCCCGGCTCCGACAACCATTGTATTTGCGGGCATTCCGATCGGTGTTGCATAGGCACAGGAACCGCCGATCACGCATGCCATGAGAACCGCCCGCGGATCTGCTCCCATTCCCTGTGCGATGGACAGGCAGATCGGAACCATGAGTGCTGTTGTTGCCGTGTTTGACATGAAGTTTGTCATGATACAGCAGAGTAAAAACACAACCAGCGTCAGCAGATACGGTGACGGATTCGCTCCCAGCGCGCCGATCACGGTACTTGCGATCATCTCACCGGCTCCCGTGCTCTGCAGAGCTGCTGCCAGCGACAGCGTTCCTCCGAACAGGAAAATTGTCTTCAGATCAATGGATTTCAATGCATCCTTTTCTGAGATCACTCCTGCGAGGATCAAAAGCAGCGCTCCGATGGCTCCGGAGATACACAGCTTGATTCCGATCTGATCCTCAAAGATCATAGCGAGAAGAGTGAAGATCAATATGATCAGCGACAGCCACTGCTTCCACGCTGGAACATTACTGAAATCCTTTTGTGTATCAAAAGCGCCCTCGTTTTTCGCATCATGACTCGGCAGAAGCTTGTATCCGATCGTTGCATAAAATACAATACCCGCAATCAAAATCGGCAGTCCGACGATGGCATACTCAAAAAATCCGAATCCCATGTCAAGCTCTTCCAGGGCACTCTGTGCGATCAGGTTGCCCGGTGCTCCGATCAGTGAGAGATTTCCTCCCATCGCTGCCGCAAACACCAGCGGCATCAAAAATCTGGATCTTTTATATCCTGATTTTGCAGCGATACCGATCACGACCGGAATGAGCACAGCAGCTGTTCCCGTGTTTGACAGTATCCCGCTCATCAGACCAACGATCACCATAATGGCTACAATAAGCATGCGTTCCGTTTTTGCAAATCTTGTAACGATACCACCGATCTTGTTTGCCATTCCTGTTTCAAACAGCGCACCCCCGACGATGAACATCGCCACGAACAGAATCACATTGCTGTCTGTAAATCCCGCAAACGCTGTCTTAACATCCAGAACACCTGTCACCACCAGTCCGACACAGACGATCATGGAAGTCACTCCTAACGGGATTTTCTCCAGTGCAAACATGACGACTGCAAACAGGAGAAAAAGTAAAGTAATTGTAGATGGACTCATTTGTTTTCCCCAATCCCTATTTTTTATTTTCGTTCGTAACTGCTCCGTTCCCTCACAGTTACTTTCATTGCTCCAAACAAGTAAGCATTCGGCCGTTTCTTTGCTTGTCTTGAGTTGATTATACGAAACCTCCCGGCACTTGTACATTTACTAATATTTATAGTTCCATAAAAAATGCTTAACACTGGACTTTTTTTTGTACATTTTTACTCATGTTATGCTATAATTCAGATATATCACACGTCGTTTTTTGTTGATGATTGTCAAAAAAACAGGGTAAAAAAGAGAGGAATCTACCATGAAGATCAGCCAGTTAGAATACTTTTGCGCGGTCTGCCGCTATCACAGCATTACCAATGCCGCACAACAGCTCTATGTGACACAGCCCGCCATTTCCAATGCGATCCGCGAGCTGGAAAAGGAGTTTTCCATCAGTCTTTTCTCCCGTTCCAAAAATCATATCAGTCTGACCAAGGAAGGAGAAGTTTTTTACCAGAAAGCACAAAAACTGCTGGATACGATCAGCCAGACAGCCTCCGAGCTGTATGATCTGGGCAAGCAGGTCACACCGATCAGAATAGGTATTCCGCCGCTGCTCAGCACCATCTTTTTCCCTGAAATGCTTCTTGATTTTCGAAAATTATATCCTTCCATTCCGGTGGAGCTGCTGGAATACGGTTCTATCCGCGCAGCAGATCTGGTGGAAAAAGATGAGCTTGACCTTGCCCTTGTGAATATGAATTTTTACGAAATTGATAAACTGAATGCGCACGAACTCCTCTCTGACCGGATCGTGTTCTGCGTATCGCCGAAGCATCCGCTCGCCAAAGAAAAAGAGCTTTCCATGGAACAATTAAAAAAAGAGAACCTCATCATGTATAATACCGATTCGGTTCTCAATACAACACTTTATTCTCGTTTTGAAGGGCTTGGCATAAAGCCCAATATCATCATGCGTGCCAGCCAGTTATATACGATTCAAAAATTTATCGACAGTAATCTGGGCGGTGCATTTCTTTATGCCTCTCTGCTCAAAAACCTGCCCGGTCTGGTGGGCATTCCGATCGTTCCCGCGATTACCCAGGAGATCGGCCTGGTATGGAAGAAAGGAAAATATATCAATGACAGTGCAGAGAAGTTTATTGACTACATGAAATCCGGGTACTGACTACCACTTAGTTTTCTGCCTCCCGCAGCCGCTCTACCACACTCTGTTTGCTCATCTGACGATAGCAGGCAGACGGAATGAGCACTGCCAGAACGAATAGTTCAGGAAGCACGAGAAGCACCGGAGCGATCACAAAGTGATAGGTAAAAAACCACATCTGGTTTGCGATCGCATAGACCAGCACGTAGCCAAGCAAACTGCCCAGAGTCAGTGTAAAGAATGCTGTGCCGCCGATGTAGCAAAGTCCCTCCCCAATTAGCATGAGACGAAGCTGTTTTCCGGTCATGCCAACGGACTGCAGGACTGCGAATTCCCTGCGGCGCGTCTGTATAGATGTGATAACGGCATTGATAAAATTCAAGATACCGATCAGTGCCAGGATCGCACTCATACTACATCCTACCATGAGAAACATCTGCTGCGTCTTATGGAATTCCTCTGTATACGTACTCTTGGATCGGTAGTCCATATCCGGATCCACAGTCTCACAATAATCCTGCACCCAATGCTCCACCTCATCGTAACGGTCAGGAGCGGCGTCAAATGCCAGCTTCATTGCACCGCCGGCTCCAGTCTGTCTGACAAATTCATCCGCCGGCAGCGTAAAGTACACCTCAAACATATGGCTGTGCTGGGGTGAGAGCGCGTAAGGGATATCACCCAGCGCCATTACCTCGTACTCTTTTGTGTTCCCGTTTCCGAAATCGATGGTCACCTTATCGCCGATGTCAAAAAATTTTCCCTCACCGGTATCCACCAATGTTGTCGCCACCACATAATCTCCCGTGGCAAACTTCTCCGGATCGATTTTGCCCTCCACAAGTTCCATTTTATCAATGATAAACGGATCGATGCCATACAGGTGCGAATCAATCCGACCCTCATCCAGCATCTGGCGCGACTGCTCGATAATTTCCGGATAGTGAATCAGATCTTCGAACTCCTCCAGATTGTTTTTTGCCCGCGTGAGCGCAGACTCATCCAGCCTGTGCTCATATTCCTCCATGTAAACACAGCCACCGTCCGTCACACCATCCAGTTTTTCCACTTCTTCCACCAGTTCCGGAGAAACACGATCCGTCATAGCCTCCATGCTCATCGGATTTGTCATTGTCGCATCTGCCATATAAAAATCAGATACAATGGACGCTTTGATATATTTATCCATATCAAAGCCACTGACGATGATCACCGTTCCGTTCAGCAGAATGAGGGACAGAGACAGGGAAAGAATGACAGCTGCCGTCTTTTTCGGTGTCCGCCGGATATTGGCATAGGCCATGGACAGGGGATGCACCTTTTTTCTCTTTTTACTCATTTTGCTCTTTTTCTTCCCTGCATTTGTCTGTTCGGTGTATCGCACTGCTTCAACCGGTGAAATGCGGCTCACAAACCGGCAGGGACGGATGCAGCTGACCCATACCGTAAGCAGCGTAAACACCGCACTTCCCACAAAAACAACCGGGTTCGCAGAAACAACAAATGCGTCCCGGAATGCAGACACCCGCATCATGATGGGCACGATCCACATGGAACACAGATAGCCAAGTAACAGCCCCGCCGGAATACCGATCAGACTGAGCAACAAAGCCTGCCTGCGCACGATCCGCCGTAGCTGAAGGTTTGTCGTTCCGATGGTCTTAAGCAGCCCATAATAACGGATCTCATTGCTGACAGAGATATAGAAAATGTTGTAAATGATCAGGTATCCGGACAGCATGATGACAAACAGCACACTCGCCAGCATCGCGATCGTTCCTGTATCCACTGTAGCAGAGGCATACGCCCAGTTGACGCCCTCATTGACAGAAGCATCAAACCCACAGCGATCCTTCAGATCCTGCACCTGTTTTTCCAGATCCCAGGAATGAGAAAAATAGAGGGACGGATTGACTGATCCGCTGAATCTTATCTGATCAAAATCCTTTTCTCCGCCTGTCTGCCAGACGGGAGCCACCTCGTCACAGTATTCCCTTGACAAAAATGCCTCATTCGCCATGGCTACACTATCCTGCTCCCAGAAACCGCACAGTGTGAATGTATCGCTGTATTTTTTGCCGTTTGCGGTAAACTGAAGCGGCACCTGTACACCGAGCTCATGGGGCAGACCCAGCGCGTCCAGCACCTTCGTACTGGTGGCGACATCCATCTTTTTTACCGGAAGCGTGCCTGTCGTCGGCTCACAAAATCCCCACTTTGCGGACTTTTCTTCGGTATAGCGGATCTCGGTATAGGTTTTGTTCAGTGCTTCGTTTTCCGCAAATCCGATGATGATATTATAGGAGATATCCTTGATCTTCGGGTCCTCCAGCAGTTTTTCATACTGCTGCCAGGTGAGAAATTTAAAGCCTCCGTGCGCACTCGTGCCCACCTGTCGCATGGTCGCCTGCTGCATGGAATCGATGGCACTCATGCCGACGGAAAATACACTCGTAAAGAGCACCGTGGTCAGAATAATGGCAACCACAGCGATGATGTTACGTGTTTTACTGTTTTTTAACGACCGGGCTGAAAGCCTGCGGATCGCCTTCTTATTATTGACCTTAAGCATTGTGATCACCTGCAATTCTTCCGTCCTCGATACGGATGATGCGATCCGCCATCTGCGCGATCTCCTCATTGTGCGTGATCATGACGATGGTCTGGGAAAACTGCTGGCTGGTCACCTTCAACAGGCCCATGACATCCAGACTCGTGCGGCTGTCAAGGTTTCCCGTCGGTTCATCGGCGAGGATAATTGCCGGCTTTGCAGCCAGCGCCCGGGCGATGGCGACACGCTGCTGCTGTCCACCGGAGAGCTGGCTGGGCAGGCTCTCTTTTTTCTCCTGCAATCCAAGCGTTTCAATAATATGTTCAATATGCCCACGGTCTAGCCGGTTGCCGTCCAGTTCGATGGGCAGCACGATATTCTCGTAGACGTTGAGCACCGGGACGAGATTATAGCTCTGAAAGACAAAGCCGATCTTGCGCCTGCGAAAAATGGTGAGTTCGTCATCCCCCAGGGAAAAAATGTCCTTTCCCTCCACGAATACCTTGCCCGATGTGGGACGGTCCAATCCACCGAGCATGTGAAGAAGCGTCGATTTTCCGCTGCCGCTGGTCCCAACGATGGCCGCAAATTCGCCGTCCTCCACGGAGAGGTTTACCCCATCCAGTGCGCGGACCATCGTGTCACCACTGCCGTAATACTTTTTTAAATCTGTTGTCTGTAAGATCTGCATAGTATCCTCCAAAAAATAGTGTATGTAAAAGTTTCCTTCTTACATACACTACTATAATACATTATTCTTTCCAGAATCTTTCAGGAATGTGACGGTTTTGACACTTTTCACTCAGTAGCCAGCATTTACTGCGGGCCACGTACTAAGAACGTACTTGAATCAGCACCACCAGCTTAGCTGGTGGTTTGCTCTGTCCCTGTAAGGGACTATTGCCGGCTTGGGCCTCAAAGGCCCCACGAAAATAAGAGCCCCAACCGCACCTTATTTTCCGGCTAGTCCTTACAAGGACTTTTTATTTGCCCTTGACTACTGGCTCACCCGTAAACGGGTCAATATACTCTTTGAGACTCAATTGGTCATATGCTTGATCATCCATGAGCTGATTCTTTATATACTCTTCGATTTTCTTCGCATTTTTTCCACATGTGTCTACATAGTAACCTCGACACCAAAATTTACGATTGCCATATTTGTACTTCAAGTTTGCATGCCTATCAAATATCATTAACGAGCTTTTTCCCTTTAAATATCCCATAAATTCTGAAACACTTATATTTGGTGGTATTCTTACTAACATGTGTATATGGTCTGAGCAACATTCAGCTTCTATTATTTCTACTCCTTTTCTTTTGCACAGTGTACTTAATATATTTGCCACATCTGCTTTTATTGCTCCATAAATTACCTGTCTTCTGAATTTTGGTGCAAATACAATGTGATATTTGCATTCCCACGTTGTGTGTGATAAAGTATTTTTATCCATCTTGGATACCTCCTTTGTTATATGTAGTGCGGTTTAGGACCCACACTTATTATAGCATTGGAGGTTTTATTATCTAGGGCTAAAGCCGGATGGGGAACCACCCGCAGAGCAGGTGGTTTTATTGTATAGGTATACAATAATGAATTTGGCGATTTTTCATGCGAAGCATCGCCAAATTCGTTGCATTTCAGACCAAGGTCTGAAATGTAACACAGTTTTGACACTTTCTATTGCATTCCTCTTAAGAGATTCGATATAATAAATATAGAAAAATAGGAATAATACAGAAAGAAGGTGTTTCTATGGAGGCTTTTCAGCATCAGCCGCAAGGTATTACCCTTGAACAATATGAACGATTTCCGGAAGATTACAGAGTGGAAGTATTTGATGGTGCAGTCTATCATATGTCAAGTCCTTCACAGGCACACCAGACGATTCTAACCGAGTTGCTTGTATCTCTTCGAGGCTATATCAAAGAGAAAAGCGGTAACTGTTCCGTGTTCCCTTCCCCGTTCGATGTAAAGCTGAACGATGATCCACTTACAATTGTTCAGCCGGATCTTATGGTCGTCTGTGACAAAAACAAACTGGATGGAAAACGCTGCAACGGAGCCCCTGACTTTGTCATTGAGATCGTCTCTCCCACAAACCCGTCAGACGATTACATCCGCAAACTGTATTACTACAAAAATTATGGAGTCCGAGAATATTGGATCGTTGACCCACAACGAAAAAGCGTGACTGTCAATTATTTTGAGAAAGACATCCTCAATGTTCCATATACATTTGATTCTGTAATAAAAGTAAATATCTATGAAGACTTATATATCGATTTTTCTGAGATTACAAATATATTAAACATGTAGTAAAAGGCATATGTATCCCGCATATGCCTTTTACGTTTTTCATTTATCTGTGACATTATTCCACTTCTGTAACCATGAATTTTTCCATAAACTCTGCCGGAGTCATTATCTCAGGCCTTTCAATATCTATATCTCTAAAATCCTTATCCCCTGTGATCAATATATCGACATCTTCTATGATTGCAGTATACAACACCGGATAGTCTTTGACATCTCTGATATCAAAAAGTCCATCTTCTATTTCCTTTGGTGTATATACATATTCATAACTCATCATTATTAACAACTTATCTATTGTTAATTCTCTTTTAGGAAACTTCCGTCTGACAACACTCTTTAACTCATCAACCACATAAGATGATAATACAAGCTGATGATGTGTAAATATGCAGTCCATCAGTGCATCCATCCTATCCCCTGGAAATAGCAACGCTGATATCAGCACATTAGTATCAACCATAATTCTCATCTACTTCACCGCACTTTCTTCCCTGAGTTCCTTAATCATTGCCATAACATCATCATCATTTTTAAGACCAAGTCTTTCTGCCTCTCCAGCAAATGCTCTCTGTGCTTCACGAAGTGCATCCATTGAAGAATTCATCATATAGATTCTTCCAGATTCCTCTATGAATAACAGCTTATCACCATTCTTAATTCCAAGTTTTCTTCTGATTTCCACAGGTATTGTCACCTGACCTTTTGATGTTACTTTTGCCAGTTCCATAGTAAATTCTCCTTTCTAATGTAATGCATTCCTTACTTCCCTTACTATATTAGTATATCTGTTTTTCCTTCACTTATCAACCTATTTTCTATTTTATCAGGTCGCGGCAACCCATCTATTCAATTAACCTTCAAAATTGCCTGATACTTTCACATGACAATTGAAGAAATTTTGTAACTGTTCAGGACCAATGTCACTTAGTTAAACTTATTGGTTCAGGTCAATATAAACCTCTAACAAAAATTTTTATTTTTTCAAATTGTAG
>JAQYOU010000029.1 GCA_028727105.1 bacterium | reverse complement strand
GGCAGCCGGCGGCGCATCCATATTCCTGCTGCCCCAGAAAGCGTATTCAGCCGCAGAAAACCGGTATCTGACAAAACTGCCGCGCATTTCAGCCGACGGCATCCTGACCGGCGAGGTGCAGCGGGATCTGACAGAAGCAGCAAGCGATCAGTTTCCGGGGCGAGATCTGTGGATGCAGGTAGCGACTACCGGTCAGTATCTGCTTTACCACAGGGAGATCAACGGTGTGTATATCGGCAAAGAAGGACACCTGTTTGAGAAAGTGATAGGCAGCGATCTTTCGGAAAAAAACTATGAGACAAACCTGCGCTATATCACCGCAATGAAAAACACCACAGAGGCGGACGTATCCGTGATGCTGATCCCATCACCGGGGACTGTATTAAAAGAAAAACTGCCTACACGTGCAGTGCTCTATGATCCGGCAGTGTATGAATCCCGCGGAGAGCAGCTCTGTGAGACGGAAAGCGTGCGCTGGATTCAGACAAAAGATGCACTGACACGTGCCGCAAGAGAACGCTTTGATGAGATTTACTTCAAAACCGATCACCACTGGACAACAAACGGTGCCTATGTGGGAGCAAAAACCTATTTAGAGACCCAGCATGTGCAGATCAAAGAGCAGGAAAGCTATCAGGTGGCTGCCGCAAACGAAGAATTTTATGGTACACTGTATGCAAAGGTTGCAGGCCTGCCCGGTGCGCATGCAGATGAGCTGGAGCTGCCGCAGCTACTGCCGCAGAACCTGATCATAGAAGCAGACCACCCGCCGGCAGATGCGCTGGGCACAGACGGAGAAAAGGAAATGCCCCGGTTAACCGGTATCTATGATCTGAGTAAACTGGATATGAAGGATAAATATGCAGTCTATTTCGGAGGGAATTACGGAAAAATTACTATCAAAAATCATCAGGCAGAAGGCAAAGGATCACTTCTGATCATCAAGGACTCCTACGCCAACAGTATGGTGCCGTATTTGCTGGATAGCTATGAGCAGATCACGATGATCGATCTGCGCTATTACAATGAATCCGTGCCGGAGCTTGTAGCTGAAGGCTGGGACGAGGTACTCGTTTGCTATGAGATGACGAATTTTATCAAAGACCGCAATCTTTTTAAACTGATCCGGTAACGGACAGGATAAACGGATAGATTACATGAAAAAGGAGCAAAAGATATGTCGAAGATCCTGTTTTTTTAAAAATCTTTTATGTTCGTGTAGTATTTTACCGATCATCTACGTTTGGTTTTATGTAAGTACCTCAAAAGAGCTGTGGTGACGACCGCAGCGGGCGCGCAGGGGAGAAAACAAATGTTACTTTTTTTAGCAATGCTGGATACCGTGGAGGAGCAGAGCAAGTTCACGCTTCTCTACGAAAAATACCGCTACCTGATGTGGTATGTGGCAAAAGATATCTTAAAGGACAAGGATCTGGCGGAGGATGCGGTTCAGGAAGCGTTTCTGACGCTGACAAAGCATCTGGATCAGGTAGAAGTGGTGGATAGTCCGCGCACCAAGCGTTTTCTTGTGACGATCGCAAAGAGCAAGGCAATCGATCTTCTGCGAAAAGAAAAACGCGCAGAGTTTACAGAATATGAGGATGCCCTTGGACAGGAACCGGACGAAAATGACACACTGGATACATACCTGCAGACAGAATCCTACGAACGACTGGTAGAGGCGATCCGTAGCCTGGATGAGAATTACAGGGTCGTTCTGGAGTGCCGTTATCTGCACGAATTGTCAGAAAAGGAGACGGCTCAGGTTCTCGGGCTGACAGAAAAAACAGTGAATGTTAGAACCTATCGGGCGAGAAACAAGCTGAAGAAAGTGCTTGCAGAGGATCAGGGAGGTAATACATGAGTCTGAAAGTAAGTGGTGAGCGGTTTTTAGCGGAAGCGCTGGCAGATGCGATGGACCGGGATCTGGCAGATGTTCCCACAAGGGAGCAGCTTAAGCAGCAGCACCGCTTTTCCAAAAAATTTGTAAGAAGGATGAAGCGGCTGGAGACAGCCGTAAAGGATGGACAGGAAACGAAGATGGTAGAGGAGCTGCCGGAAAAGCCCGAAAGCAGCGGAGGGAAGATCATAGATTTCCGTAAACGGGGCGCGTCGGCAAAACGCTATAGCGGTCTTGCAGCAGCGCTTGTCTGTGTGGTCGGACTGGCAGCAGTCCTTGGTGTGATGAGTCAGTCACTTCGGATGAGTAAGTCAAGTCCGACAGAGGACATGGCAGAGTCGGCGGCAGCAGATACCGCGGCACCGGAATTTGCGGCAGATGACGCAGATGCAGAGGATCCGGTAGATGCTGCAGCTGAAGAGGCATGGGAGGAGGCACCGGACTGGCAGGAGCAGCTGCTGATAGAGAGTAAGAAAGCGGATGAACTGGTGACCTGGCATCTTGCAACGATCTACGATGACGGCTCCATTGGTCTGACATCCGAAGTGGTGAATCCTTCGCACAGTACCGGAGCAACACCCGGACAATCCCTCTATGTGAGCGGAGTATTCGAAGTTTATTATGAGTCGCAGCCGGATGAATGGGAATGCGTGTACCGGATCAAACGCACCCGGGACAACTACACGGCAGCGGCCGCCTGGGATGACTGGTATGCACTTGGCGAACTGCACATGACACAGGCGGGAACTTATCGTCTTGTGCGTCAGGTCAACAGTTACCGTCAGGTGCTGCAGCTGACACTGGATGAGCGATAAGTGCCGGAAAATGGAACGGATGTCGTATAAGGAAAGATGTATGACCGGAGTCGCAAGGAAACAAAAAGCGGAAAACAAGCAACAGGGAAGGGGAGAAAATCGATATGGAAAAGAAAATGAAAACGAATTTGAAAAAACAATTGTGTGTGACATTACTGGCAATGCTGATGGTGTTTACGTTAAGCGGCTGCGGCGCTTCGGGAAGCAAGGGCTTTAATGAGTCCGCAGCGGCAGATACGGCAGCGCCGCAAGAGGCTCCCGTCGAAGAATTTAAGGTGACGGAGGAGGCTGTGGAAGAAGAAGCCTGGGATGATGCCGAGATGGACAGCGGCATGACAGATGCGGCAGCAGGCGCGGGTGAAGCCAAAACAGAGACGGTTCAGTCAAACGAAAAGATCATCTATACCTACAACTATTCCGTTGAAACCAAGCAGTTTGATACGTTTATGCAGGCAGTGCAGAGCCGCATCAACGAGTATGGGGGGTATCTGGAGAGTTCAGAGTCCAACGGCAATCCCGAGATGAACATCCGCCGATACGCGAATATGGTCATCCGCATTCCGGCCGATAAGATGCATGCGTTTCTCAACATGGTAAAGGAAAACTCCAATGTCACTTACTCCAGCAGCTCTACCGATGACGTGACATTAAGCTATGTGGATATGCAAAGCCACATCAAGGCCTTAAAGACGGAGCAGGAAACACTGATGGGCATTCTGGAAAAGGCGACAAAGCTGGAGGACATCATCACGATCCAGAACCAGCTGACAAACATCCGCTACGAGCTGGAATCCTATGAGTCACAGCTTCGCGTGTACGACAACCGGATCAATTATTCCACGCTGTATCTGGACATCAACGAGGTGGAGCGAGAGACAAACGTGGCAACGGAGCTGACCTACGGCGAAGAGATCCGTCAGGGCTTGTCTGACACCATGTATGACATCGGACAGGGCTTTCGTGATTTCTCCATCTGGTTCATCGTGAACCTGCCTGTCCTTCTGATCTGGGCGGTGATCATTATAGTGATCGTTCTGATCATCCGAAAGATCTTAAAGGTCTATGAAAAGCGGCAGCTGCGCAAGCGTGCATCGCGTCTGGAGGCTTCAAAGAAGGGAGCAGAAGGTGTGTGGACACAGGCGACAGCAGCAAATGAGGCGCAAAACGTCACAGAAGAGAACGCGGAAAAGAAATAAATGACAGAATGTAGTCAAATATCAGAGGGCAGCCCTTGCGGTTGCCCTTTTAGGTGTGATAGAATACAATATATAGTGTCTGAAGAAGGACAATTGACACAAAAGAGCGAAATATAAAGAAGGAGGAAGAAACATGTACCAGAAAGCAAAAAAACTGCTGGCTGTACTTTGCATCGCAGCACTCATGATCACAGCGCTGCCGGCGATCCCGGCCAAAGCAGCCACTGCAGTACCCAAATTTAAGAAAACCTATGCCAGTTTGTATGAAAACGGTTCTTCAAAGGGAAAGTATACATACACACTGACGAATCTGAAAAAGGGACAGACCGTCAAATGGAGTATTTCCGGAACAGGCAAGGCTTATGTCAAAGTGGCGAAGGCCAGCATCAAGGCCACCAAGAGCACGATGTCAAATACGCTTACCTTTAAGAGCGGCGGAACCGCAACGGTCAAAGGGAAGAAGGTGACGATTTCCGCCAAGGTATATTCGTCAGCAGGAAAACTGCAGTATACGGTGAAGACTTCCGCGAAGCTGATGGTAAAGCCCACGAAGGTAACACTGATCTCCACGGAGCAGCTGGCAGATGCGCTGCGCGTAGGGGAAAGCTATAACCTGAAGTACACGGTCACACCGGCAAACGCGACCTCAAGAAATGTCTGGACAGTGACCGATGAAAATGGTTTGGATTACTCATCCTGCATCAACAACGATGTATTCAGACCCACAAAGGCAGGCATTTTTACGTTAAAGCTTTCAGCAATGATCGGAACCAAGACGATCAAGGCCACTTCTGTCAAATTGGAAGTGATCGACTATATGGTTTCCGTAAAACAGACTGCCGCAAACAAGCTGGAGATCACCTATTCCGGAGATATGAGGGATTATCTTTCTGCGGACGATCTTGAGGTGAAAAACACGGTTGGAGCACGTGCCGTAGTGAAAAGCATTGATTTTTCGTCTGATGGTAAGGTGGTTACCTTGACCATGTATTCAAACTTTAAGGATGCAATGACATATACCGTCAGCGACATGGATGATTCTAAGAGCTTTCAGGCCAGTGTCGGAGTTCCGGTAGAACTGAAGATCCTTACCCAGAAGGTCACGGTAGGAAAAGCAACTGCGATCACATATGCACTTTATGATCAGCAGGGGATTGATGTCACAGAGGTATACAATGAAGCATTGGAATACAAGCCGGAAGTGACAAACGGATATCTGACCGATGACAATAAGCTTTACATGACACGGGTAGGAGACACCGCAACCATCACGGCTACTTATGTGAACAGTGCTAATAATAACATCAAGCTGAGCGGTACTGCCGTGATCATGTGTGTGGCAGCAGAACTGTCCGGAGAGACAAACTTTACGATGACCACCTCATCTGTTGCACCGGATTACACTGCCGACAGCTATACAGACAACCGCAAGGTTGCCATCGGAACCACCTATTACGCACACTTCCGTGCAATGGATACGGACAAGAGCGAGATCAAATACAGCTCTGTGAAATATGAATCATCGGATCCGGATACCATGATCATTACGCCCGCCGGAAAGATCACACCGATCAAAAACGGAAAAGTGAAGGTGATCGTTACGGCTGTTTACGCCGGTGAAGAGTATGTCTACAGCTATGATGTCTCTATCGTTGAGGCACCATACTTAAAGACGATCGCACTTGGCACGGATCGTGTGACCATGTCAAATGTATATAATACGGAGTATTGCCAGTACATCTCTGTGGCCGGTTTTGATCAGTACGGAGAGACTTATGCACTCGAAAATGAGGCTGCATCCTTTGCCGATAACAATGTTTACAAGCAGAATCTGGTAAGCTACGATGCAGCATCCGACCGTGTGGTTGTGAAAGCATCTGCGGCAGTTCCGGGAACTTATACCTATACCTTAACGGTTACGGCAGGCGGAAAGAAAGCATCTGCTGCCTTTACGGTTGTTGTATCAACGGTACCTTCCACCGGAACGGAGACCTATGAGATTCAGATCGATAAGAGCAAAGCAGATCTGTCTTTAAATTCCGATATCTCCTCCAGCCAGTATGCAAATGTACGACTGGCAAAATATCGCGGCGGCGTATTCATGAACTATGCAAACTTTACAACAGCCACCGTCACCAAGGAGGGATACTATTACGGACTTGATCTGACAACCGGCGGAACAACCGCAAAGCAGACCATCAGCGCATCCAACCGGCTGTCATTAAAGCTTTTGGATATCACCTCCGGCGTCTGTCGAAAAGCTGAGGCCGGAACCTATACGATCTCCATGCAGTACTATTCATCTGCAGATAAGGGCTATCTGACACTGACCACAAAACTGACACTGACAGATACACAGGATCAGCCGGAGATCCGTTTTGACCGTCTCACGTCAAACAAGACCTGTACCACAGCACTGGAACTGGCACAAAACTGTCTGACTCCGGAGGCCGGTGCGATCACGGAATGCATAGTGACCGGAGAAACCTTACCCGGATCAAAGGTGATCTTAAAATCGGGTGATCAGATCAACATCCGCTCTGTTACAGTAGTAGCCACCTATAAGATTGCCGGCGCACAGGAGGTTACAGTAACCTACACAGTATACGTTCATAAGACACTGACGAACAGCTGAGACTGAAAAATGAGTAACAAAAAAGGTGTGATCCATAAAGGATCACACCTTTTTATGTTGACATGCATCCGTAAGAAGCTGACGGCGGCAGGTTCTGCAGGTGAGGTTATTTAAAATCTTCTTCCGATAAGAAACGCATACGGTTGCGGTCTTTTTTTGCACCCGTTGAAGTATAAGAAACCTCTTTGCTGCCATTCATGATGCGCATACATTCTGTACAAAGCGTACCAAATGACACCGGAGCTCCGCAGCGCTGGCATCTGGTATTCATCATCTTGTTCTCGTCGGTCACGTATTCGATCCGGCCTTCCTTGATCCATCTGCGCACCTTGTTCTGTGAGATATGAAAAATTTCTGCCAGCTCAAATTCCGTGACATCATGTGAGCGGATATACTCGCGCACTTCTTTAAAAAGGACATCATCCTCGCAGGCGGGGCAAAAATCTTTCTCATAGTCGATCGGAATGGATCTGCCGCACATGGAGCAGCTTTTATAATTGGAATATTGATCTTTTATTTTCATGGCGAAGCCTCCTCATCTGACGGATAACCATCAAGAATGGATCCCAGGTAGTTGATATATGCTGTGCGTGTGTCCGCAGGAGAAATGATCCGGATGCTGTTTCCAAGACCGGTGAGCCAGCCAAAAAACTGGCGGCTGACGGCCACACTGGCGCGCACGCGGATACGTCCTTCTTTTGCCGGACGCAGGGAAACATTCAAGCCGAACCGGTCGATCATCACTCCGGTCAGCGAAGCATCGCATTCCAGAACAACGGTGGTCTCATCTCCGGCAAACATGCCAAAGGTTTTTTTGGCGAAGCCTGCGATATCAAGCGCCTCAAAGACTGCTTTTCCGGACCGTGCATTCTCGGAGACGGAGGGGTGGAGCATCTTGTCCACACGATAGTATTTTAAGATATCCGACTGGTTGTCATAGGCGATCAGATAGTAATTTTCATCTTCCCAGGTCAAAAGCCAGGGGCTGACCTCATAGTAGGCCCCGTTTTTTCTCGGCACCATTTCCTTTTGGAGAGACCATTCAAAATACTGAAAGCGGATGTTGCGGTCTGCAGCCATCGCAGCGTAGATCTCATCCACGTTATAGTAGATCTGCTCATTCGAGGATTTTCCGCGCTCTGCCACCACCACCTGGCGGTGCAGCTGCACCGCTTCCTGTTTACAGGTCAGGGCTTCCAGCTTACGGATCAGCTGGCGGGATTTTTTTGTTGTGATAAAACGGGATGCCTGTACGGCGTCAACCAAAAGCTTTAGCTCCGCCAGCTCAAACTGACGGCTGGCAAGATAATATCCGCCCGGCTTTTCCGATATGGAAATGATGTCCATACCGAAATCCTGCAGTGCGCGCATATCATCGTAAATGCTCTTGCGTTCTGCATGGATCCCCAGGGTATCCAGATAGTCGATCATTTCCCTTGTCGTGATCGGATGGGTTTCGTCAGAGCGCTCAAGTAAAAGCTGTGCCAGATATAAAATTTTCAGTTTCTGACCATAAGATTTCGGCATGTGATGCTCCTTATTATCTGACCGGTTGGGATATCAGCGTATTTACACTGACAGTATAGCACATTTTGTGGTGAACGACCATAAGAATATGTAAGGAAGAAACAGTACTTTACAATGAAAAAACGACCGCTTGCGCGATCGTTTTTTCGAGGAGTTTAGTTATGAAAATGTTACATCTATATAGGGAATTGTTGCATCAACATCTCTGTTGATAGTTCATAGTATAGGGGGAAAATGTGTCAGAAATGTGTCCGAAACCTAAAAGAAATATAAAATAAATCTAAAAGAATTGCAAAATATTCCGCAGATAGAAAGGTGTTCAACCTTGTGCATGTGTTGGGACTGTGCTAGAATAAAGTCGTTGAAAAGAAACTAGTTCATGTACTACCGAAAAGGAAGAAAACAATGACACCACAGACTATTTTTTTACAGATCATCGGTAATCAGGTGCTTATGGGCGGCATCGCAGGATGGTTTGCAGCGCAGTTTTGCAAAACGCTCCTGGATGCGATCCTGAATCACAGGCTGGATATCAGCCGCTTTTGGGGAGATGGAGGAATGCCCTCAGCCCATTCATCAACTGTGAGCTGTGTGGCGGTCTCGGCAGGTATCGTATTTGGAGTCGGATCCTTTCCCTTTGCGATCTGTGTGATCCTTGCCATGATCACCATGCGGGATGCTATGGGCGTCCGTCTGGAGACCGGCAAACAGGCCAAGCTGCTCAACGAGATGGTCCGTCTTTTTTCCAAGGACAATCCGGAGCTGCCGGAGGAGCGTCTGAAAGAATTTGTCGGACATACACCGGCCCAGGTGCTGATCGGATGTCTGACCGGATGCATCATGGCATTTGTTCTGAATCTGTTATATGTGTAATAAAGGAATCTGAAAAAGATGAGAGATCTGACAACGGGCAAGCCGGCAAAACAGATTTTGTTGTTTCTGCTGCCCATCTTAATAGGAAATATCTTACAGCTGACCTACAGCCTGGTGGACACAAGAGTGGTGGGTTCGGTGCTGGGAGACTCTGCACTGGCGGCTGTCGGGGCCACTACTTCGCTGAGTACCATGGTGATCGGCTTTTTGCAGGGGCTGACCAACGGTTTTGCAGTGATCATCGCCCGTTTTTTCGGCGCGGGTGATCAGCAGGGACTGAAGCGCAGTGCTGCGGCATCCGTGACGCTGGCCTTTGGTGTCAGCCTGACATTGACGGTGCTGACGGTCGCGTTTTTACATCGGATCTTAGATGTGCTGCATGTGGGAGCTGACATTTACTCCATGTCATACAACTATATCATTGTGATCTTTGCGGGAATGACGGTTTCCATGCTTTACAATCTCTGTGCGGCTATGCTGCGCGCCATCGGAGACTCCGTAACACCGCTGATCTTTCTTGGTATTTCGGTAGTTCTCAATATATTCGGCGACTTGTTCTGCATCTGCGTGCTGGATATGGGCGTGCGCGGTGCAGCGGTGGCGACGGTGGCGGCGCAGCTGTTTGCCACCCTGTTATGCCTGCTGTTTATTCGTAAAAGCTACGAGGTGCTGCATATCAAAAAGCAGGACTTTGTCTTTTCCGGAGCTCTTGTAAAGGAACTGCTGGGCTGTGGACTTTCCATGGGCTTTATGGGCTGTCTGGTGAACATCGGTTCCGTGGCGCTGCAGACAGGCATCAATACACTGGGAAATGACTACATCGTGGCCCATACAGCGGCACGAAAGATCACGGAGCTGTTCATGCTTCTGTTTGGTGTGATCGGAACGACCATGGCTACCTACTCCGGACAGAATTTCGGTGCAGGTCGTATGGATCGTGTCCGGGAGGGCGTGCGTGCTGCGCTTACGATCACTTTTATCTGGTGCGGATTTGTTCTTTTGTGCAGCTATACCATTGCTCCGGTGCTGATCCGGATGGTGACCGGAACAAACAATCCTACGGTGATCGCGGCGGCCACCTCTTATCTCAAATTTGATACGCTGCTGTACTGGGTGACAGCGATCATCATCGTGCTCAGGAATACGATGCAGGGCATCGGCGACCATGTTACGCCGATCATCTCCAGCAGCGTGGAGTGCATCGGAAAGATCATACTCGTCAATCTGCTTGTAGCACCCTTCGGCTATTGGGGGATCATTGTGGCGGAGCCCATCACCTGGTGCTTTATGGTGATACCGCTGATCGTACAGTATCTGCGAAATCCGATGCTTAAAAAACCGTTGGTAAGGGAACAGCATCAATAAACGTACATTTTTTGTTGCAATAGACAACTATTTGAAACTGAGGAGACGGGGGAAGAATGGAGATTCAAACTATTACAGAGGAAAATGTAGCAGAATACAGGGAAATCCTTGATCCGGATGCTGCGGAAAATATCGGGCGAAAATATTACCGTGCACTTGCACTGCACGCAGATCCTGATGCATCGCCGCAAGGGGTGCTGATCTGGAAGCTGGTTCACGATCCGCAAAGAGGGCGAAAGACAACGGCATGGATCACCTGGTTTACAGCAGCAGATCCGAAAGCCGGGAAGCTGCTTTTAGCGGAGTGCGAGAAGGAGCTTGCCGGTGAAGATGTGATCCGCGTCTGTTGTGAGTGGCCGGGGGATCGACAGGACATCGAGGCACTGGCATTTGCGGAGGCAGGGTTTATCCTAAAGGAGACAAAGAACAGAGAACGGATCGTGACCGTGGACGAATTGTCAAAGCTTGCGGGAAAGGGAAAACCGGAACTTTCGCCGAATATCGTGAGTATCGATCAACTGATGCTGCGCCAGTTTCAAAAGGGTATCATGAACTGCCTGTTCCATGGGCGGGCGGGTGCATTGGAGGATCTGGACACGCTTCCGGTTGGCTGGTTTCAGCCGAAGGTGTCCTGCTGTGTGCAGTCCAAGGGGCAAGTGAACGGTTTTCTCCTGTTCCATGAGACCCCCTCGGGGAAACTGGCAGTAAAGCTGCTGTTCGCATGCAAGCCGGCCACGAATCAGGATCTGCTGGGTATGATCCGGTTTGCCATCATGCGTGTACAGGAAAACTACCCGCCGCAGACACAGGTAGTGATCCGGCCCTATGACGAGGCGACGGATGCATTTGTAAGAAAGCTTTTTCCGAATGCAGAGAACCAAATGATCCTGGAAGCAACAAAAGAAGGATCAGAAGATGGAGCAGAAAGGCAGAGGTAGCAGATGAAGATAGGAAGACTGTCAAGAGAACAGATTGATTTTTTTGCGGACATGGATCCGCTTTTGATGCTGGAGCGGCTGGAGTTCCCGAATTGTTTCGCGCTTGCGGCGACAGAGACAGACATGCAGACCGGGGAGGAGCTTCCGGCCGGGCTGATGGTCTGCGCAAAGTCGGATGACCGGCTGATCATCGAGTGGATCTATGTCGCTCCGTCGTACCGGATGCAGGGGATCGGAGAGCAGCTTCTAGTGGAGGCTTTTGCTATCGCAAAGCAGCAGCAGCTGCCGGAGATCTGTGCCTATGTGAACCGGGAATTCGGACGGGAGATGGTATGTCCGGATGAAGAAAAGTTTCTTGGCGATCATTTATTTGACAAAGAGCAGCAGCTTCCGGGAGAGTGGCTGACAGATCTTCGGACACTGTCGGAACAGCCTTATTTTAAACAGCAGAAGGAGCGGCTGCCCATTGTGACACCGCTGCAGCAGCTGACGCGTGCAAAGCTGAGGGAGGCGCTGGATTCCCTTGCCTCACTGGAGGGAGCGGCCATGCTTTATTCCGCTGCGGATGCAGGAGTATATCTGGATGAAGAACTGAGCTTTCTGATCAGCGCAAAGGGCGAGATCCGCGGTGGAATTCTCGTGCAGTGTATTTCGCGAAACCTCTATGAGGCCGTTGATGACACGCTTGTTTCGGCAGGAAAAGAACAAGTGCTCTGCCCGGTCTATTTCTGCGCGCAGTCGGTGCAGGAAGAGAAGGCTTTGATCTTCGCTGCCATGCAGGCAGCAGCAAAAAAATATGCACCCGATACCGAGGTGCACATCATCTGTCGTTCCAACGGCTGCGACCGGCTGATGCATGAGGTCCTGCCTGAAGACGGGACGCCAAGCCGGCTGCTCATCGCAGATGTGGCAGAATATTTTGATCAGATCGAGCAAACGGATGATTACCTGCTTTGAAAAAAAGCATCATTGTTCCATAGCTTCATCGTTACAAAACCGATCAGATAGGATGTTAAAGATCATGAAAGAAACAACCTGGCCAAGGGGCCGGGTTGTTTCTTTTATGTATGTCGTTTTGGGTCGATTGCGTGTCGTTTTAGGTCAGGTCTATGGAAAAAAACGATAAAAAATAATAAAGTGATAATAGGGAAAGTTTCACATTTTTCATAAAGGGAGGACGGAAAATGGCAGGCAGCGAACAGGAATTACAAAGACAGCGGAATACCTACACAGTGGCACAACAACAGCGGGATGAACAGCTGCTTCGGGAGGACAAGCAGGCGTTCGCGCGCTATCAGCAGGATCACGGGCAGAAGTTTCAGGCATCGGCAAAGAAGACGACAGCCCGCAACTACAGGGATTATGAGATCTATCGCAGCCTGCAGGTGCCGGAGGCGCTGGCCTATGGCAGCCGTCAGGAGGCGGCAGATCATATCACAGAATGCTTCCGGCAGCTGGCTGACTGGCAGGATACCGTGAGAATGAACCTGCCGGGACAAAATATACCCGCAAAGGATGTCTTAATGCATCTGTGCCGCAGCAGGCTGCTGGAAAAAGAAGTAGATGCAGACACCATGAAAACTCTGACCGATCATCTGACCGCCGGACGTATGTGGGCCGAGGGCGAAAATCCGAATGCCAGAGAGCAGCGAAGGATGAACGAGGCGGGAATGGAAGCGCTGCAGGAAATCTATGCAAAGCATCTGGCAGCACTGGATAAAAAGTACGGAGAGAAGCTGGCAAAGCTCACGCCCTCCCAATATATTCAGGCGATGCCTGCGCTGGAAGAGGATCTGTGCGTGGTTGAGGACATGAAGCGGTTCTTTGATGCTTACCAGACACCGGGCAGCAATCCGGAGCAGATCGCGCTGATAAAAAAGAAGATCACCTTTTATGCCGATGCGTGGCAGGTGCTGCGTGACAGAGAGCGGCTTTATATTGAGATGGATCCGGAAACGATCACGGAGAAGGGCGAGCTGGCAAAATCGGAAGCTGAGGATTACCAGAAACGGCTTCGGGGGATACGTGAGCAGGCCAAAAAGAGCGGTGCCTTCAAGACATGGAAGGGAACCGCAAAGAAGCTTGGCGTGATCTTCGAGGATACCAAAAAGTTAAAAATTGCTGCAGCGCAGGAGCAGGAGGCTGCCAAGGCACATACGAACCGTGAAACAGACGCAGAAGCGCTTGCGGAGGATGCGCCCATCCCCTACGAGGACGCAAAGAGGATCGCCTTTGAAGGGGCAGGAATCTCAAAGCTCACATCACAAGATCCCGAGGAACGTACGGAAAGCATTCCACAGGTGCTGAAGCTTTTGAAGGCGATGAAAAAGATCCGGGATTTTAAGGAGGCACAGCCGGAGTATTATCGTCTGGGACAGAGCTATAAAGATTATCTGCACTGTGAAGGCGTGCTGCGCATGCTGCCTGTCCTGGAGGAAACCTTTACGCTGTATGTACGGATGCACCATCTGGACACCTATGGGCGCACCAGGGAGGATGAGATCACCAGACGGGAACTGGAACAGCAGTTTGAGGAGAGAAGAACTGCATGCACCGGTCTGTATCGTGCTTCCATGGAAACAGAAAACGATACCCGCCAAAGGATCAAGGAGGAGCTTGGCAGCGGACTGCGCCTGATCGAGAAAAAACGGGAGTTTTTGACAGGGCGCCAGGAGGCGCTGCCGGAAGCTCTGTTGTACTCTACGCTGTATAGCAGCGCATTGTCATTTATCGAGCTTCCCAAAGAAGGACAGGAGGTACCGGGGCTGGAGGATACCCTGCGAAAGGACGCGCAGCGGATCCGGACATTGAACGATCATACAGATGCCGGCAAAGAAGCGGAACTGACCGAGGAGGTGACCGAAGCGGCGTTGAATCTGCTGCGCCGGTTCCATGGACGTTATGACGGGATCATGCATGTGCTGGAAGCAGAGGGAACGTTTTCGGACAGCTGCCTGCTGGAGCACCGGAGCGAATTGGAGCAGTGTGCCCTCATGGCGAGCTTTCTGAAGAAACATCTGAAAGTGAGCGGACTGAAGGATGCGCTGATGAAACAGCTGAAGGGAGATGCGCTGGCAGCGGCGGATCTGGAGCTGCTGGGAAGCATGGAGGAACAGATGACTTGTATCACGTCGCTGTTTCGGATCGCCCAGGGGATCATGCTGAGTCAGGCGCATCTGGAAGGCCTGGATCGTGTGACATTTTGCGGTACGGAGGGAGAAATGCAGTCGGCGCTGACTCCCAAAGAGATGCAGAGCATGGCGAATAACCTGATGGAGCAGAACCGCAGTGTCCAGTCCAAACTGCAGGCAGCATCCATGGAAGATAGGAAGGCAGCAGAGTTGCGGGATCTGGAGATCCGCACCCGTGTGCAGAATGCCGTTGGCAGGGAATGGATCGCAAGCGCAAGAAAAGGAGAAGCAGTCAAGCATACCGTATTTACCGATTATATTGGCAACGGACTTGGGAAACCGCTGCATTTTTTCAGCTGGCTTTTGCGTAAAAAGCGTACGATGAACCATGGCGCCGTGTGCTATCAGCAGGCGCAGAATATGTATCTGAGGACCTTCGCTGACATGCAGGACCGGCAGTCCGTGCTGAATGACTGGGGGCGCGGAGACGGGGAATATGCGCCCAAGGTCGAATTGCGCAAATATTACAGCAGCCCGCTCAAGATCAGGATCAGGGAAATGATCAATGCCATAAATGAAGCGTCCGGCGACTATGACTTTGCGGATGATACATTTCTGCGCGCGATTGAGGCAATCAACTGCTACAGTGGGATCGAGGGGATTGTCAATACGGATACGACAGAGATGGAAATGGCATTTCTGGATACCTTCCAAAAGCAGGCCGCCATCTATCGGGGGAATCACGAGGGTACCGTGCAGTCGCCGAAGATACAGAACGCATTGCAGCTGCTGCATCAAATGCAGAACCTGCTGGATCAGAACCTGCGGGGAACGCTGGCGGATACCATGTCTGCGGAGGAATATCAGCTGATCAGAGACAAGACGGTTGCCTATGTAGAGGATACGACTTACAGCAGTAATATCGAAGAAAGCAATATTCAGGACATTCCGCTCTTTTTACACGAGCCGAATATCAACGATGTCCGACAGAGCACCATTGGCGACTGCTGGCTGGTGTCCGCCATCGGCTCTGTGGTGAAGACCAATCCGGCGTTTATCCGCAGCATGTTTCAGGATCTGGGAAACGGGGACGTGATCGTGCGCCTGTTTTCAGCCGTGGATGCCAAGGGAAATAACGTGAGCTATAAGGAAGATCTCTGGAACGAAGGAGTGCACTTTCAGCCGGCATATTTTAAGCTGCGCAAGCACTACGAGACAGGCTGGGGCAATGCCAGTGATTGTCCCTGGGTGCAGCTGCTGGAAAAGGCCTATGCCCTGGGCGGTTACAACACCCGCAATGTCATGGAGGTGCGTGGAGACAGACTCTATAATGTGCCGGACGAACTGACCATGGGACAGATCCATCAGGCAGTGGCACATCTGACCGGTCACCTGCCCGAAAGCGTTCCCTATAAAGAAGAGATCGTGCCTGGCGAAATGCTGGATCTGGACTTATGCAGCGGCATGGTGGCAGGGCTCTCGGAGAGGGAAGCCGCGATTCTTGAGATGCTGCTGAATGGTTTTCCGATCTCATACGAGAAGAAGGAGAAACAGGCCTGCGCGATCAGCTATGCGAGCTTTTACGAGTATATGAGTTCAGAAGGATGTCGGGAACAGCTAGCCAGTATATGGCGGAGTGCAAGAAATCTTCCGGATGATACGAAGCTTGACGACCGGGACATGCATATGATAATCGGTCATTACTGGTCAATCGTGCGTATTAATCTGAAGCGGATGATGGATGGAGAAGAACTGCCCTTTGCCGGGCATCAGATGCCGCTTAAGAGGGAAGAGACTACCGTCGGTCCTGATGGTCTGTCAAAGATCGACCACCGGATGCTGTATGCCCGGAGCGGACAATATTCTTTTCCGGTCATGAAAACTATTTTGAAGTTCCGTCGGTGTATTGAGGAGGGCGGCTGCGTGTCCGTGTCTATACCGCATTGTGTCAGCATCCTGGATGTAAAGGAGCATGAGGGCAAATGGTTTTTCCTTATGCGTGATCCATTCAATATTTATAATACGGAGTATACCAAAAAAGGCAAAAAGGTGGATAGGAGCAGTGACGGATTTGGCAGTGTATTTACCGGACAGAACGCAAACAGGCATTTGCAGAGCACCAGGGAGGAAACAGTCCGCGGTGGTTTCAGGGGCACTTCCTGGATCGAGGCCCAGGAGATCTACGACCAGCTGTCCGGCGCTTATCTGATCAAGCCGGAGTATACACAGATTCCGGATTACCGCTGAGTGACAGCAGACAGAACATCATTACAACAGAACAGTAGAGGGAGGAAATTGTATGTCGATCCAACATAAAAATATGAACCAGCAGATCACAAAAGAACGGGTAGACCAGATCCTGACACAGGAGACCCGTGTAGCGCGGAATATGGAAAAGGACACACAGGGCTATGACAGACAGTTTTACAGCGTGGAACAGACCAGGCAGGATATGAAGCTGATCGATCAGGCACTGCATGTTCCGCCGGTGGAGCTTCGGCTGGAAGACAGTAAGAAGTATCGCCTGCAGGCGATCCAGGGACGAAATCTGTCCCATGTACTGCTAAACAGCAAAAAGACTTCCGGTGACAGCGAGGAGATGACGAACGTCAAAAGCAGCATCGAAGTGCTGGAGCAGCAGCTGGCACAGGCACAGGCGGATTCCACCAGCGTAGCGAATATTGAGAAAGTGGAGGACGCTTATCTGCTGGCGATCTCCCATTGCCAGTATTACTGTGACAACAAGAATCCGACGTTTCAGACCGGAAAGGAGCGCAAGCAGCTGGTGATGGATACGCTGGCTCAGCTGCGCCGGGAAGCCGGCTGGCTGGCTGAGGCAAAGAAGCGGATCCAGGCGGGAGAACAGTTTGCGGATGCTCACAGTGTCAGGGATCTGCTGGAAAAAGGACAGGAAACCGGGGAGAGGTCAAAGGAAACCCGCAGCGAGGGAAGCATCAATGCACTGACCTACAATGATTTTGTGGCGGTGCTCGGCACACACAACCGGGGACAGGTGGAGTTTTCCGGCGGGGAATTAAAGATCATCAATAACGGCATGCTTTCACGGTCGAAAGGAGAGGCTTCCCTGCAAAATTATCTGGTGCGTCAGCGCTTCTTCTCGATTGCCATGCAGCGGCTGGGCGGTGAGCTGACGCCGGAGCTGTTTGAGCGCATGCGGACGACCCTGGGTGTCGACATGACTGCGGAAAAGGCGCTGCCCTTATCCCGTCAGGCGATTCATGATGTGATCGCCCTTGTGAACATGCGCTCATCCGTTGTTGCGCGGACGCTCCACCGGGGATCCAAGGAGGATCCGATCAAATATGCGCTGGCAAAAAAGGCAAATGGGATGATCGGAGCGAAAGCGAATGCCTATGAGCGTTCCTTCACCACAAGCGAGAGAGAAAAGCAATTCAAAGAGGAGATCAACAGCCTGCTGGCGCGAGCCCGTGAGTACGATAAAGATAAAACGATCCCGGAACTGACTACGCGTCAGATGGATCGTCTGGTAAAGGGCAATCTGTCGCTTTTGCGGGATCAGATTTATGCTGCACTCAGTAGCTGCCGTACACAGATCGTGCACTTGACCGGTGGCAGGGATAACGGACTTGAGATGGTGGAGCAGGGCTATACCTCGGATTATAGCATCGCAGCCAGGGTCATTCATCTGGTGGCAGCCACTACGGAGGCTGGCCGTGCGGTTGCAGAGTATGAGCTGGAGAAAAAAGTCACAGACGTAGCGCTTGCCTTCACAAAAAACTTGAAGGCATCCTATGATAAAACGCGATTTACAGACCTGTCATCGGGTGGCTCTGGTGGACTGCAGGAGGAAGTGGAAGCGCGCCTGGCAAAGAACAGCACATTGCAGAGTGATCTGAAAAAAACCCGCCTTGGAACAGAGGGATTAAAAGAGCTGTGCGAGAAGCTGCAGCAGCTCGATGAATGGCAGTCAAAGGGGCTTCACGAGGGACTTTCGGTGGAGGAAGCGTCACAGATGGTCGCGCTTGCCACAGAGCTCGATCGGCTCACAACATCCTATCGCAACAGAGCACAGGTGGAAGCAATACGGCATGTGGCAGCACAGCTGGAGGGAACGCGGTTTGCCAAAGGGCTCGAGGCGCTGGATAGAGTAATTGAGAAAGATAACTTTTCTTTTTCCAGAGAGGTAAAGAAACTGGCAGATGGAATGACATGTCCGGCAGAGCTGCTGCAGAGGGAGCGGCAGCAGGAGGAACCGGAACCGGAAGAACAGGAGCAGATGACGAGCCGGAACATCCGGTATGAATTGGATATGCTGGAGCCGGAAGCACGTAAGATCGCATCGGTATTCCTGTTAGCAGACAGCCCGTCAGCATTTTTGAAAAAGAAATCAACTGCCCAATTGCGGGAATACCGGCAATTGCATCAAACGCTGCGCGACTTTGCAGCAGCCGGAGGAGATATTGAGAAAGAAATCCGGATGTCGGGTGTTTCCCTCAAGCTTCATCAGAAAGACAGCCAGATATTACAGCTGGAGATCGATGGAAAAATGCTGACACTCCCGGCAAATGCGGCTATCATTGCGGATTCCCTGGAGACAGATGTCATAGGACATGAGGAAGTGTACGGACGGCAGCGGGCGAAAGAGATCATAGACGGATTGGAGCCCGATGAGGAGAATATGGCAGATTGGATCCGGTCAAGAAAACTCTGCCTGAAGGTGCTGACCCAGAAAACGGGAAAGCCCAGTGACTTTTTTAACAACGTACCGGCAAAGCAGGTACAGACCTACGCTTCCAACCTGCTGGCAGGACGGATGACGGCGGATGCGGTGGTCACCAACATCGAAAAGATTGAAAACAAGGCACGCATCAATGGTGACGAGACGCTGGAACTGCTGAAAATGAATGCAAAGATGAAGGAGCAGGAGAAAGAGCTGGGGATCAATGGTGTCCGTGTGCATATGCCCCGGCGGGAGGTACGCAAGCGGCAGTCCGGTGAGCAGCAGAACGCAAACGAATGGTCCGGGGAAGAAGAAGCGGTGAAGGCTCTTGTTTCGGATCTGATCTTTTCGCAGGAGACCTGGAAGGCAGACAACACCATGGAACAGCCCGGTATGCGGGTGAAGCTGATGCTGGAAAAGCATGTGGATACGCTGGTGCAGATCGTCAGAAACCCGGGACAGATCGATGCCATGCTCCTTCGGATGCCATTCCCCGGAGATGCAGAGGTGCAGCAGAAGATGAGAAATATCGTTCACGATTCCTTGGAGAAGATCGTGGGCTCCTTTGTCTTTCAGAAAGCCGCCGCTCATATGACGGATAAGCAGATCCGCGGAGTGATCCTTCTTGCGCTGCAGACGAGGGCCGTTCAGGGAAATCTGGAGGATATTGACAGCCAGATCGATACAATGGTAAAGGATAATATCGAGGCGATGCAGTCAAAGATCTCAGAATCCGTGAGTACCGTGTTTGGCGGAGGAGAGACCGACAAAAAGGCGCCGAACCTGTTGGATGATACCCGTGCGGAGGATGAACTGAAGGGTGTGATCGAGCAGCTGCGACCCTTCTATGAGAAGCTAAAGACAGTAAAACGCGAGAAACTGCCGGAGGAGGAGCAGAAGAAACTGGCTGAATTGGAAGACAAAAGAAAGCAGCTGACACAGGAATCGGTCGGAAAACTGAACAAGATCATGCAGCAATCGGCACAGGGCTCCAGTGGACAGGGTAAATTTATCCGGATCGTGTTGGAAAATTATTTCAAGGAAGTGCCTTTGATGGATCAGAGAGCGATGTTTGCTTCCGCACTGCGAAATGCAAAACCCCACGTGGAACCTGCGGCAGATACAACAGAAGCGGAGAAACAGGCACGAGAGGAGCAGGAGCTGGGGAACTATCTGTCCGGAGTTTTAAAAGGAGCCGGACCGCTGCTTCAGAAGATGCTGCAGGGTCTTCCTCTGGAGGCAATGCCCGAGATGCTCAAAGGCGCGTTAAAGGATATGAAATCAAATCTTGCGCCGATACCGGATGAGATCGTACAGGCACAGCTGCAGGGCATGGTGGAGCGCTCCCATGGAAAGGTGACACGAATGGAAGTGACACGGGCACTGGGAGCTGCATCTGTCGGTCAGGCATTTATGTGCAGGATTTACGGACCGGGTATGCCGGAAGAGGGAAACGAAGTGGTTGTGAAGCTGCTGCGCCCGGATGTGCGCAACCGTATGGAGCGAGAGAGAGAGATCATGATTCGCTGTGCGGACCAGACGGATGAAAATCACGGCATGAAGGCCACCTATGAGGGACAGCTCCTGCGTATTTCAGAGGAATTGGATCTTTCCTTCGAGGCACAGAATGTGGAGATGGGAAAGGTTTATGATAAGAAGACGACCATGGTGCAGTCCATGAAGGTAAATCCCCTGATCGAGCCCACCGTCAATGCCCTTGCGCTGGAAAAGGCTCCCGGAACGACCATTGATAAATATATGGATGAGCTTCATCAGATGAAGAATGAAATGATGAACAGTCTCTATGAACATAATGAAGATGGCAGTGTTGCAATGGCCAGAGAGGGTAACAAAACATATCCGAAGCTGAACGTTGCACCGGAGCAGATGTATAAGATCAAAATGGACAGGGATACACTTGCAAAGAAGCTGGAACAGCTGACCAAGCGTCAGGTTTACCTGGCAGATCTTGTGGAGCAGTGGGTGACAGAGGGTATTTTTGGACAGGGCTTTTATCATGGAGATCTGCATGCCGGCAATATGCTGATCGATGATGACGGACTGACGGTTATTGATTTTGGAAACGCCACAACGCTGACAGAAAAGCAGCAGGCAGAACTGACGCGGATGGTGGCTGCTGCAGCATATGGCTTTGCGGATGATTTTCAAAAGGGTCTGCACAATCTGCTGGAGCATACCAGCGAAAAGCTGTATAAGGAAAAGGAGAAGGATCTCAGGGAGACGCTGACAAAGGTGTTTCGAATGGGTAATCAGGAGAGTGCCGGGCAGCGGATCGCGGTGGCACTTCTCAAGGCGCAGGAGCTGGGAATCGAGGTTCCCTCCTCCATCTTCAACTTTTCACAGTGCCAGATCCGTCTTCAGAATGCGTTGGATGAAATGAATGATCTGATTGAGGATATGAGACAGGACCTCGATGCACTGAATGCGGTTGCGGAGAAACGGGCAGTCGGCTATTTGATGAATGATAAGTTGTCTGCAAAGCAGGCAAACGGTGCGATCCTATCTCTTGCAGATCGGGAGAGATTCATAGCAGAGGCTGATTTTACCGAGGCTGCACGAAAAGCCCCTTTTATGAGTCGATACCTTACCCCGCTAAAACAGATGACTTTTATGGCTGATTTTATCAAAAATAATTTGGGACCTATGGGTGACGCAATGGTAAAGGCGAAGCAAACGCAGCTTTTGGAGGATGGTCTGGAATCGAACCTGAAGGATCTTGGCATGTACATGTCGCGCGAGGCTAAGGAATATATCGATAATGCGAAGAACGGTATTTACGAGAAGATGATCAAGGAAGAAGACTGTGAACAACAGAGGAAGGAGCTGTTTCAATATTTGGATCAGCTGATGGAACGGGCAAACGCCGGACTCAAGGGATATACGGATGCCTTTGACGCGCTGGTTGAAGCATATAAATCTGACAATCCCAATCCGCCGACGCCGGAGCAGCTGGCACAGCTGAAGGAGAATGCGTACACTGCCTACTGCAAAGCCCATGATGATCATGTTTTGAATTATGAATTGGCAGAAGTCCGCGAAAAGCTGAGAGATCCGGATTATGCGCAAAAGATGGACAGTATGCTGACTCTTATGTTTCAAAATATGGAGGATCTGGGTGCAGAGCTTCAGGAAGCCTACACTGATCTGCGTCAGGCGCAGTCACAGCAGCTGGATCAGGATCAGATGCGGGAAGCGGAGGATCGCTTTTTAAGGCTGTATCACCGGGCGATCGTTGCAGATCTGAGCAAGGTGAGCAACGATAGCCATCTGAATAGCAGACCGAAGACTTTCTTTGAGACTATGGGAGATGTAATTGAAAATAACGTGATGGCATCTCTCTTCCGTCTGGGAAAATCAGCAAATAAATACAGAAAGGCAATGAACAATACGATCTAGAAGTATTTGCTGAAGGACTGCCGAAACAAAAAAAGCGCTGCGTGCAGCGCTTTTTTTGTCGTATAGGAAACTTCGTCTCCTATACGACAAAAGCCTCCGGCAGGATGCGCACTCGCACGTATGGAAAATGTTGCTATGCAACCGTGCTCGGCGCGAGAATGTGCCAAGGCACATTCTATGGGTGATATTAGTTTTCCTGGTATTTCAGTGCCGCCTCCACAAAGCCACGAAACAGCGGATGCGGACGGTTGGGGCGGGATTTGAGCTCCGGATGTGCCTGGGTGGCAACAAACCACGGGTGCCCCGGCTGCTCGATCATCTCCACGATATGTCCGTCGGGGGAGAGACCGCAGAGGCTCATGCCGTTCTGTGTGAGGATGGCACGATAGTCGTTGTTGACCTCATAGCGGTGGCGATGGCGTTCGTGGATCGTTTTTGTTCCGTATAATGCATAAGCCTTTGAATCTTCTGCCAGTTCACAGGGATAGGAGCCGAGGCGGAGGGTTCCGCCGATGTCGCCGTCCTCGTCCTGATCCGGCATCAGCGCGATGACCGGATGGGTGGTCTGGGGATCGATCTCAATGCTGTGGGCATCGTGAAGCTCACAGACATGGCGGGCAAACTCAATGATGGATACCTGCATGCCAAGGCACAGTCCAAGGTAAGGCACCTTATGCTCGCGGGCATACTGGCAGGCGATGATCATGCCTTCCACACCGCGGGTGCCAAAACCGCCGGGCACAAGGATTCCGCTGACATCTCCAAGCATTTCTTCTACATTTTCTTCGGTTACCAGCTCCGAATCCACCCATTTGATGTGAACGGTGGAACGGCTGGCGATGCCGCCGTGCTTTAAGGCCTCTACCACAGAGATATAAGCGTCGTGAAGCTGTGTATATTTACCCACCAGAGCCACGGTCACATCCTTGTTCGGATGGCGCAGCGCGTCAACCATTTCCTCCCAGTCGGCGAGATCCGGCTCGGGGCAGTCCAAATGCAGGCATTCGCAGGCAACCTTTGCCAGGTTTTCCTTTTCCATCACAAGGGGAGCTTCATATAAATATTCCACATCCAGATTTTGTAATACGTGTGAGCTGGGCACATTACAGAACAGCGCGATCTTATCACGGATACCCTGATCCAGTTCATGCTCGCTGCGGCAGACGATCACGTCAGGCTGAATACCCATTCCCTGCAGCTCCTTAACGGAAGCCTGGGTGGGCTTTGTCTTCAGCTCACCGGATGCTTTAATATAAGGAATGAGCGTTACGTGGATGAGCATGGCGTTCTCACGTCCGACCTCGTGCTGGAACTGGCGGATGGACTCGAGGAAAGGCTGGCTTTCGATGTCGCCGACGGTTCCGCCCACCTCGATGATGGCAATATGTGTATCCTCGGATGTGTAATTGCGGTAAAAACGGCTCTTGATCTCATTGGTAATATGAGGAATGACCTGAACCGTTCCTCCGCCGTAGTCTCCGCGGCGCTCCTTTTGAAGCACGGACCAGTAAATTTTTCCGGTAGTAACATTCGAATTTTTGGTTAAACTCTCATCAATAAAGCGCTCATAATGTCCGAGATCCAGATCTGTCTCCGTGCCGTCATCCGTCACAAATACTTCGCCGTGCTGGATCGGATTCATCGTTCCCGGATCGATATTGATGTAGGGATCAAATTTCTGCATGGTGACTGTATAGCCGCGCGCCTTCAGCAGCCGGCCAAGTGAAGCTGCGGTAATTCCTTTGCCCAGACCGGATACGACTCCGCCGGTAACAAATACGTACTTAACGGACATAATAAGTTCCTCCTGATGTTAGATTCGATAAATTATTATCGTAACTATTCAGACCCCATCTCGATTCCGCTGACGCTTCATCTCGATGTGGCTTCTCGCCAAAGAAATCTTCACACATACAGTCGCCCATGCAAGCATGACGCCTGTATGATGTTTCGATTGCCCTGGCTCTGAATAGTTACATATTTTCAAATTATACATCGGAGGGAAAAAGAAAACCAGCCGCGAAGGGTTTAGATAATTAAGAATTTGTTTAGAAAATGTTTAGAAAAAACGGAAAACTAGATATTGAAATCGCGGGGCTTTGCTCTTATAATGATAGGAAGTGTTTCTGGTAGACAGGGATGTGTCTGCGATCGATACAGTAGATAAGAAAGTTGGGAAGATCAATATGGAAAACGGTAATTTTGGAGGCGGAGGAAACAATCCGAATAACAACAACAATAACAACGGCAACAACAACCGTGGCAGCGGCGGCCGGAATAACAGAAACGGTCAGATGGTGATGATGTTTGTGCTCATCACGCTGGTAGCACTTTTGTTCATGAGTCTGATCAGCAAATGGCAGACCCAGATGACCGCCCGGGAGATCTCTTACACGGAGTTTCTTCAGATGGTGGATGAGGGAAAGATCGAGAGCGTTGTGCTCAGTTCGCAGCAGATCGATATCACCCCCAAACAGAGTAAGGACGAGGTTGTTCCGATCACTTATTACACCGGTTACGTGGGTGATGAAGATCTGGTTCCGATGTTAAAGGACGCGGGTGTGGATATCAAGGGAGAGATTCCGGACAATACGGCAGGCTGGATCTACAACATCGTGAGCTTCCTGCTTCCGCTTGTGATCCTGTGGGGACTGATGGGATTCCTCATGAAGCGTATGGGCGGCGGAGCCATGGGCGTTGGAAAGAGCAATGCCAAGGTCTACGTGGAAAAGAAGACCGGTGTCACCTTCAAGGATGTGGCCGGACAGGATGAGGCAAAGGAATCCCTGCAGGAGGTGGTGGACTTTCTGCACAATCCGAAGAAATATACACAGATCGGTGCCAAGCTGCCGAAGGGAGCCCTGCTTGTAGGACCTCCCGGAACCGGTAAGACCCTTCTTGCAAAAGCGGTAGCCGGAGAGGCAGGCGTGCCCTTCTTCTCTCTGGCAGGTTCTGATTTTGTGGAGATGTTCGTGGGCGTGGGCGCTTCCCGTGTGCGCGATCTGTTTAAGGAGGCGCAGAAGCAGGCACCGTGCATCATCTTTATCGATGAGATCGATGCCATCGGAAAGAGCCGTGATACCCGTTACGGCGGCAATGATGAGCGTGAGCAGACGTTAAACCAGCTTTTAGCGGAGATGGATGGATTCGATACCTCAAAGGGACTGTTGATCCTTGCGGCAACCAACCGTCCGGAGGTGCTGGATAAAGCGCTGCTTCGTCCGGGACGCTTCGACCGCCGGATCATCGTAGATAAGCCGGATCAGAAGGGTCGTCTGGAGACCTTGAAGGTACATTCCAAGGATGTAAAGATGGATGAGACCGTCGATCTGGATGCCATCGCACTGGCGTCCGCAGGACTGGTGGGCTCTGATCTTGCAAATATCATCAATGAAGCTGCGATCATCGCGGTAAAGCATGGCCGTGCATTTGTGAACCAGAGCGATCTGTTTGAGGCGTTCGAGATCGTTGCGGTGGGCGGAAAGGAAAAGAAAGACCGCACCATGAGCGAACACGAGCGAAAGATCGTGGCTTACCACGAGGTGGGTCATGCCATGGTGGCTGCACTGCAGAAGAATTCAGAACCGGTACAAAAGATCACCATCGTACCCAGAACCATGGGAGCCCTGGGCTACACCCTGCAGACGCCGGAAGAAGAAAAATTCCTGCAGACGAAGGATGAGCTGGTGGCGAAGATCAAGACCTACATGGCCGGTCGTGCCGCAGAGGAACTGATCTTCCATTCCGCAACCAGCGGTGCTGCAAACGATATCGAGATGGCGACCCGTATCGCCCGCGCCATGGTGACCCAGTACGGAATGTCCGAGGAATTCGGCATGATGAGCTTAGAGTCTGTGGAGAACCGTTATCTGGACGGACGTCCGGTCTTGAACTGTGGCGAGGAAACCGCTGCACAGATCGATAAGGTCGTTCAGAAGATGATCAAGGACGCTTATGCGGATGCCACAAAGCTGCTGGAAGAGAACCGTGAGATCTTAGACCGCATTTCCGATCATCTGTATGAGAAGGAGACCATTACGGGTAAGGAGTTCATGAAGATCTTCCGCGAGATGAAGGGACTACCGGATCCTGAGGAGGAGAAAAAGGGCGCTTCCGCTGATAAGAGTTCGGAAGTGATGTCTGAAGAAAAAACGGTGGACACACAGGTTGCAGATGTCATTTACGTGGAGCCGGAAAGTGCTGCGGATATTGCGAAGCTTCCGGCAGACGCGAATGATGGAAAGGATCCTGTAGATGGGGACCCGATACCGAATTCTGATGGAACGGAAGGAAAACCGCAGTCATAGAATTTTTGAAACTGTGAGGACACTGCACAGTTACGAAATCATATATTTCGAGGAAACATGTCATGGAATTTGATTTTGCGGAGGAATTATCCAAACTTCCCAATAAGCCCGGTGTCTATATCATGCACGATAGCAGGGACGCGATCATTTACATCGGAAAGGCGCTTTCCCTGCGCCACCGTGTCCGGCAGTATTTTCAGGCGAGCCATCACGAAGGGATCAAGAAAGACCGGATGGTGCAGCAGATCGCGCGCTTTGAGTACATCGTGACAGATTCCGAGCTGGAAGCGCTGGTGCTGGAGTGTAATCTCATCAAAGAGCACCGGCCAAAATATAATACGATGCTTACGGACGACAAGACGTATCCATATATAAAAGTGACGCTGGGGGAAGCATTCCCCAGGGTCCTTTTTTCGCGTCAGTTAAAAAAAGACCGATCCGTATATTTTGGCCCTTATACCAGCGCGGGAGCCGTGAAGGATACCATCGGCCTGATCCATAAGCTGTATCAGATCCGCACCTGCAACCGGAATCTGCCAAAGGACACCGGTGCACAGAGAGCCTGTTTAAACTATCACATTCATCAGTGTCAGGCGCCCTGCCAGGGATATGTATCGCAGGAAGAATATAAAAAACAGATCGACGGTGTGCTGGACTTTTTAAACGGCCGTTATCAGCCGGTGCTTGGAATGCTGCAGGAAAAGATGGAGAGAGCCTCGGAGGAGCTGGACTTTGAAAAGGCCATTGAATATCGGGATCTGTTAAACAGTGTGAAACAGATCGCACAGAAGCAGAAGATCACCCACGCGGACGGGGAGGATCGCGACATACTGGCCCTTGCCTGCGACGATCGCGATGCAGTGGTGCAGATCTTCTTTGTGCGGGACGGAAAAATGATCGGCAGAGACCACTTTTATCTGCGTATCGTAAACGAGGATACCCCTGCCCAGATCCTGTCAGCGTTTATCAAGCAGTTTTACGCGGGAACACCCTATATTCCCCGGGAGCTGATGCTCCAGACAGATATCGAGGACCGGGAAATCATCGAGGAGTGGCTGACAAAAAAGAAGGAACAGCGGGTGTATCTTCGCGTGCCGAAGCGCGGCTCCAAGGAAAAGCTGGTAGAACTGGCAGAAAAAAATGCAATGATCGTGCTGACGCAGGATCGGGAAAAGATCAAGCGGGAGGAGGGACGCACCATCGGAGCCGTGAAGGAGCTGGCGGATCTGTTGTCGCTGCCCCGCGAACAGGTGCAGCGTCTGGAGGCCTACGATATTTCCAATACCAATGGCTTTGAATCGGTAGGCTCCATGGTCGTTTACGACAAGGGCAAGCCCAGCCGCAGCGACTACCGGAAGTTCAAGCTGCGCACGGTTGCAGGCCCCGATGACTATGCTTCCATGCATGAGGTGCTCTCCCGGCGTTTTGAACACGGACTTCGGGAGCGGGAGGAATGCAGGGAACGGGAGCTGGACGAGGAATACGGCAGCTTCACGCGCTTTCCGGATCTGATCCTCATGGACGGCGGAAGAGGCCAGGTAAATATCGCGCTTCAGGTATTAAAGGAACTGGGTCTTCACATTCCGGTGTGCGGAATGGTAAAGGATGATAATCACCGCACAAGAGGGTTATACTATAACAATGTGGAGCTGCCCATCGACCGGCACAGTGAAGCCTTTCGCCTCATCACACGCATCCAGGACGAAGCGCACCGCTTTGCCATCGAGTATCACCGCTCCCTGCGCAGCAAGGAGCAGGTGCATTCCGTGCTTGATGACATTTCGGGCATCGGACCGGCTCGCCGCAAAGCGCTCATGCGCACCTTCCAGTCCATCGATGCGATCCGCGCCGCCACCGTGGAAGAACTATCCGCCGCCGAAGCCATGAACGAACGCGCCGCCCAGGCCGTCTACACATACTTCCACCCGGAAGTGTGAGGCCACTACGTTTCTTGCAAATGCGTCCGCCTGTCGCATGGCAGTATCCGGCAGTCTGTTATGCTTACCGGGTGAATCACGCGAGGGGCCCAGAGTCCAAGCAAATTCGGCTTGGCTCTGCTGCCTGGTCATGTATTCCGGTACGCTCTTTCCGCGTGAACCCGCCGCATGAACAGCTGCCGGCTCCTGCCACGCTGGACCGGACGCATCGTTTACAGAATGGCTTCCGCCCGTAGCCTTCCGGGTCGGCTGACGAAAGCGGTTTCCGATGGAAAACCCTTGGAGGACGCCGGTGCTTGAAAATTTCGAGTGCGAGCGAAGAAATTTTCTTAGCATCCGCTGCGTCCGGAACGGAGCGGGAGCGTGTTTTACATGGAAACTGTTTCGGCAGCCGTTTCGAAAAAGTAAAATGCGGAAGCCACACGAAAGCATTGCAAAATCCGCTGGCGTAAACTATTATTAGAGGTAGAGAAAACATAGTGCCGTTAGAAAATGTACACTAGAACAGGAGGAAAACCGTTATGACACAAAAAGAAGTATCTGTTGCAAAGGTTGCGCGACTGCTTGAGCTGACCAACTTTACGGAACAGGTAAATTTAAAACAGAAAAAAATCTGCATTACGGAGATCAACCGACCTGCTCTGCAGCTCCATGGTTATTTCGAGCATTTCGCAGAGGGTCGTGTACAGATCATTGGAATGGTGGAGTTTGCATATTTGCAGCAGGTGGCCAAAGAGCGAAAAAGAGAAGCCTATGATAAGTTCATGAGCTTCGATATCCCCTGTGTGGTGTTCTGCAGAGGCTTTCAGCCGGACGAAGACTTTTTGGAGGCAGCCACCAGACATAACGTGGCAGTTCTGGGAACCGAGCGTGCAACAAGCGCATTAACAGCAGAACTCATCCGTACCCTTAACGAGGAGCTGGCGCCCTGCATCACCATCCATGGTGTATTGGTGGATGTTTATGGTGAGGGACTGCTCATCATGGGCGAGAGCGGCATCGGAAAGAGCGAGGCAGCACTGGAGCTGATCCGCCGCGGACATCGTCTGGTAACCGATGATGCGGTAGAGATCAAGAAAATCGATGACACCACGCTGATCGGCACATCTCCTGCCATCACCCGTCACTTTATTGAGCTGCGCGGTATCGGTATCATTGATGTGAAGTCACTGTACGGTGTCGAGTGCGTCAAGGATAAGCAGCAGATCGACCTGGTCATCAAGCTGGAAGACTGGCATAAGGACAAAGAGTACGACCGCCTCGGCATGGAGCAGGAGTACACCGAATTTTTAGGCAACAAGGTAGTCTGCCATTCGCTGCCGATCCGTCCGGGACGAAATCTGGCGGTGATCTGTGAGACGGCTGCCGTCAACCACAGACAGAAGAAGATGGGCTACAATGCAGCCCAGGAGCTGTATCGCCGCGTACAGGCAAACTTAAGCAAGAGTACGGACGATGATGATGAGTAACAGGTAATAAAGGAGAGCAATAAAACATGGAACGAAACAATGCATGGGATTCATATCCCGGGGAACGAAAAAAAGAAGTATTTGACTTTGCAGAAGGCTACAGATCCTTTTTATCCGCAAACAAGACAGAACGCGAGTGCGTGAAAACCTTTGTGGAGAAGGCGAAAGAGGCTGGCTTTATCAGTCTGGAAGCTGCCATCAAAGAAGGCAGGAGATTAAAGCCGGGCGACAAAGTGTACTACGATCACATGGGAAAATCACTGGCAATGTTTGTCATGGGAGAAGAAACGCTCAGTGAGGGCATGAATATTCTCGGTGCTCACATCGACTCTCCGCGTCTGGATCTCAAGCAGAACCCGCTCTATGAGGATAAGGATCTGGTACTGCTGGACACACACTATTATGGCGGTGTCAAGAAGTATCAGTGGGTGACACTTCCGTTGGCACTGCACGGCGTCGTGGCGAAAAAAGACGGCACGGTGGTGGAGATCAATATCGGCGACAAGCCGGGCGATCCGGTGGTCGGCGTGAGCGATCTGCTCATTCATCTGGCAGGTGAACAGATGGAGAAAAAAGCAAACAAGGTCATCGAGGGAGAAAATCTGGACGTTCTCATCGGAAATCTTCCCATCGACAAAACAGATACGGAAAAGGAAGAAAAGGAGCGTGTAAAGGCGCAGATCCTTCAGCTGCTCAAGCAGGAATATGACATCGAGGAGGAGGATTTTCTCTCCGCAGAGATCGAGGTCGTACCGGCCGGAGAGGCAAGAGATTACGGCCTGGATCGCAGTATGATCATGGGCTATGGTCATGATGACAGAGTCTGTGCTTATCCGTCCTTTGAGGCAATCCTTCAGATGGAGACGCCAAAGCGCACCAGCGTGTGTCTGCTGGTGGATAAGGAGGAGATCGGAAGCGTCGGAGCTACCGGCATGCAGTCCCGTTTCTTCGAGAACGCCGTAGCAGAAGTGCTTGCCCTGTGCGGACAGTATTCCGAGCTTGCACTTCGCCGTGCATTACAGAATTCCAGCATGCTTTCTTCGGACGTCAGTGCAGCCTATGATCCAAACTATGCATCTGTTTCCGATAAGAAAAATGTTGCATATTTTGGAAAGGGAATTGTATTTAATAAATATACCGGTTCCCGCGGAAAATCCGGTTCCAACGATGCAAATGCGGAGTACATCGCAAGACTCAGAAGAATATTCGACAAATATGAAGTGGCCTTCCAGACGGCTGAGCTTGGAAAGGTAGATCAGGGCGGCGGCGGAACCATCGCGTACATTCTGGCAAACTATGGCATGGAGGTCATTGACAGCGGAGTGGCGGTATTGAACATGCATGCACCCTGGGAGATCATCAGCAAGGTGGATCTGTACGAGGCGTATAAGGGCTATGTGGCATTTTTGAAGGAAGCATAGAAAACGGTGAGCGTATAGCCGGAAGCAATGCAATGAAAATGGGATGATAATATGGGAAAAAACAGGCAACAATTGGAACAGGAATTAGAAAAGCTGCTCACAGCAGATCAGATCAAAAAAGAGGAGCCCTTAAGCCGTCATACTACCTTTCGGGTGGGCGGACCGGCAGAATATCTGGTCACACCGGAGCTCTCGCAGCTCCCGGATGTGGTTGCGCTTTGCAGGCAGTATGAGGCTCCGCTGACCATCATCGGAAACGGCAGCAATCTGCTCATATCCGACAAAGGGCTGAGGGGCGTTGTATTAGAGGTTGGAAAGGCAGCCTCCGGTATTCGGATGGTAGATGGTGAAGATCTGGTGGTCCGGGCGGGAACACTTCTTTCCGAGACAGCGAATTTTGCTGCAAAAAACGGACTTTCCGGTATGGAGTTTGCGGCTGGAATTCCGGGTTCTGTGGGCGGAGCAGTCGTGATGAATGCAGGAGCCTACGGTGGAGAGATGAAGGACATCTTATCCGGTGTGCGGGTGCTTACAAAAACCGGAGAGATCAGGGTCCGGTCGGCAGATGAGCTGGATCTGTCTTATCGTCACAGCCGCATGATGGATGAAGAAGAGATCGTGCTGGAGGCACGCCTCAATCTGACACAGGGCAGTGAGGTCGTCATCCGGGCACGGATGGAGGAGCTTCGAAAAAAGAGAGTGGAAAAGCAGCCGCTCGAATATCCCAGCGCCGGCAGTACCTTCAAGCGCCCGGAAGGATATTTTGCGGGCAAGCTGATCGAGGAGGCAGGTCTTCGGGGCTATCGCATCGGAGACGCACAGGTGTCAGAGAAGCACTGTGGATTTGTGATCAACCGTGGAAATGCCAGCGCGGCACAGATCCTGGAGTTGATGCAGTATGTACAGGACCGGGTAAAAGAGGCCAGCGGAGTGCAGCTTGAGCCCGAGGTGCGCCTGCTGGGCTTTTCGGCAGGCTGAGAAGCTGTCTGGAATACGGTGATTAGGCAATTGCGAAACTCATTCATAACGCAAACAGGTCATGCGAGGCACATTGTATCAGGCAGGTACTTTGGAGCGGCTGGTACTTAGTGACCGTATTTTGGTCACTTATGTACCACTGCCAGCGACAAGTAGCGAGAGCGTGCCTGCCATACATGTGCTTGCATGACCTTGAAACATGACGTATATCGTTTCGCAATTGCCTGAAATACGGTAATTTTTGGGAGGAGAAGTACGTATGAGATGTGTCATTTTAACAGGTATGTCCGGATCGGGGAAAAGTACCGCACTCAAGATGATCGAGGATATGGGTTATTACTGTGTCGGGAATCTGCCCATTACATTGGTGGAAAGCTTTGTGGAGCTGGCAGAAAATGATCCGGAGCTTGAAAAGGTGGCAATCAACGTGGATATCAGAAGCGGACAGAATATCGGAGATCTGACTGCTGTTTTGGATCGTCTGCAGGAACAGGGAAAGACCTTTGAGATGCTGTTTCTGGAGAGCGAGGATTCCGTGATCATCAAGCGCTATAAAGAAACCAGGAGAAGTCATCCGCTGGCTGAGGGCGGAAGAGTAGAAAAGGCCATCGAGCGGGAGCGGGAGCGTCTGCAGCCCATCAAGCGCCGGGCAGATTACATCCTGGATACGAGCCAGCTGCTGACCCGGGAGCTTCAGGCAGAGCTGAAAAAAATGTTCGTTGAGAACCAGACCTACAAAAATCTGTATATCACGGTGCTTTCCTTTGGTTTCAAGTATGGCATACCGACCGATGCGGATCTGGTGTTTGACGTGCGTTTCCTGCCGAATCCCTATTACGTGGAGGGGCTTCGCCCGCTGACCGGACTGGACAAGCCGATCCAGGATTATGTTCGCGCATGTGCACCGTACCATGAGTTTTTGGACAAGCTGGTGGATATGATCCGGTTTTTGATCCCCAACTATATCAGTGAGGGAAAAAATCAGCTGGTCATCGCCATCGGTTGTACCGGCGGAAAACACCGTTCGGTGACCGTTGCACAGGGGCTGTATGACAGACTGGGTGCACAGGAGGATTACGGACTGCGCATCGAACATAGAGACATAAAAAAGGACAATTACCTGGCACAGGTCGAAGCAAAGACTGCTGAGACCGTAAGAATATGATTCAGGAGTGCAAAAATCCCATCGCGAAGCGATTATCAATGGATTTTTGCATCAGAACTGCGAAAGAATTGAGCAGTTCCTGAAAAAGATGCCCATAGGGGGAAATAAGTATGTCATTTTCCAGTGAGGTAAAAGCAGAGCTGACAAAACAGATCGACAGCAAGCGGCATTGTCAGCTGGCAGAGCTGGCGGCGATCGAACTGTTTGCTGCGGATCATACACATTTGGCAGAAAAGAGACGGCTGCTGGCCAAAAAACTGTTTGGAGAGCTTCCGCCGGAAGAAATGCAGCAGCAGATCGACCGTACGCTGGACGTACAGCGGGAGAAACTGCTGGAGAGAAGCTGCTGTAAGCGCGCCTTTTTGCGGGGCGCGTTTCTTGCCTCCGGATCCATCAGTGATCCGCAGAAATCGTATCATTTTGAGATCGTTTGTCAGGAGGAACAAACGGCACAGCTGTTGCAGCGGCTGTATCGCGAATATGAGCTGGATGCGAAGATCGTCCTGCGAAAAAAGTATTATATCGTCTATTTGAAGGAAGGCGCACAGATCGTGGATGCCTTAAATATCATGGGCGCCTATGTGGCGCTGATGAATCTGGAAAACGTGCGTATCTTTAAGGAAATGCGGGGATCAGTCAACCGGATCGTGAATTGTGAGACGGCCAATATCAATAAGGTTGTCGGGGCTGCGTGCCGGCAGGTGGAGGATATCAACTATATCAGGAGCAGGATGGGGCTGGACGAATTGCCGCCGGCGCTGCGGGAAATGGCGCAGATCCGTCTGGAATACCCGGACAGCTCCTTAAAGGAGCTGGGGGAGCTGTGTGATCCCCCGGTGGGAAAATCCGGTGTCAATCACCGGCTGCGCAAATTAGGTGAGATCGCAAAGAAATTGGGAAGGAGTCAGGCATGAAGCTGTTGTTTGTATATAATCCCCATTCCGGTGTCGGAAGGATCAAGTCGCAGTTATCGGATATTTTGGAGATCATGGTGCGGGCGGGCTATGAGGTCAGCGTGCATCCGACGCAGGCTGCAGGCGATGCCACAGCAGTGACGGCAGAACGGGCAGCAGGATATGATCTTGTGGTCTGCTGCGGAGGTGACGGAACGCTGGACGAGACGGTTACCGGGCTGATGGAGAGCGGCTGTCAGGTGCCCCTTGGCTATATTCCGGCAGGAAGTACCAATGATTTTGCAGCCTCTTTAGAGCTTCCCAAAAACATGAAAAAGGCAGCGCAGGTCGCCGTGACCGGAGACGCGTTTTCCTGTGACGTGGGGTGCTTTGGCGAGAAGCACTTTGTTTATATCGCAGCCTTTGGCCTGTTTACGGATGTGTCCTATCAGACAAAGCAGGAGCTGAAAAATGTGTTTGGTCACGTGGCATATATCCTGGAAGGAGCCAAACGGATCGGTACCCATCCAAGCTATCGCATGCGTGTGGAATACAACGGAGGCGTGATCGAGGACGAGTTCATCTATGGAATGGTGACAAATTCCCTGTCCGTTGGCGGCTTTAAGGGTATGACCGGAGACGACGTGGCATTAAACGACGGCCTGTTCGAGGTCATGCTGATCAAAACGCCTCACAATGCGGTGGAACTGAATGAGATCATAGCCGTACTCACAAAGCTGCGCACGGAATCAGACATGATCTACACCTTTAAAACAGATGAACTGTTTATTTCGCCTTATCAGACGATCCCATGGACATTAGATGGGGAATTTGGCGGTGAACAGACGCAGATCCGCCTGAAAAATCTGAGGCAGGCGCTGACGATCCGTGTACCGGGAGAAATGCAGTAACTCTTTACAATTAGAAAAGTTCATGTTATATTTAACAAAGATATGGGCAAACCGCCCACACACTCATAGAATCTTTAGAAAACGGAGGAATTCAAATGTTAGTATCTGCGAAAGAAATGTTAGAAAAGGCAAAAGCCGGACACTACGCAGTTGGTCAGTTCAACATCAACAACCTTGAGTGGACCAAGGCCATCCTGTTAACCGCACAGGAGTTAAACTCTCCCGTGATCCTTGGCGTATCTGAGGGAGCAGGAAAGTACATGACCGGTTTCAAGACTGTTGCAGCAATGGTTAAGGCAATGGATGAGGAGCTTGGAATTACAGTTCCCGTTGCATTACACTTAGATCACGGCAGCTATGAAGGATGCTACAAGTGCATTAAGGCAGGCTTCACCTCTATCATGTTCGACGGATCACACTATCCGATCGAGGAGAACATCGCAAAGACAACCGAGTTAGTGAACGTTGCACATGCAATGGGTATGTCCATCGAGGCTGAGGTTGGCTCTATCGGTGGTGAGGAAGACGGCGTTGTCGGCATGGGCGAGTGCGCTGATCCCGATGAGTGCAAGGCAGTTGCAGATCTCGGCGTAGATATGCTGGCAGCAGGTATCGGAAACATTCACGGAAAATATCCTGCAAACTGGGCTGGCTTAAGCTTCGAGACACTGGATGCCATTCAGCAGAAGACAGGCATCATGCCCCTCGTACTGCACGGTGGTACCGGAATCCCTGAGGATATGATCAAGAAAGCGATCGACCTTGGTGTATCTAAGATCAACGTAAACACAGAGTGCCAGTTATCCTTTGCAGATGCTACACGTAAATATATTGAAGCAGGTAAGGATCTTGAGGGTAAGGGCTTCGATCCCCGTAAGCTGTTAGCACCCGGAACAGAGGCTATCAAGGCTACTGTAAAAGAGAAAATGGAGCTTTTCGGATCTGTAGGAAAGGCTTAAGATTATTAAGAATTGAAAAAAACTAAAATTTGCTATTGCTTTTTTGCAGAAATAGGAGTATTTTAGTTGGCAGAGAAGCGAACGAGGGTGTTCCAAATGAGGTGCACCCTCGTTCGCTTTATGCATATGAAACTATAAAAGGGAAAGGATAAGTAATTGTTTGGAAATGCTACTGGACAGTTACGCGGATGAATGTTATGAGTGAAATGGAAAAATTCAGCGTATCAGAGATCTTTGGCGAGAACGTGTTCAATGACTCCGTCATGCAGGCACGCCTCCCCAAAAAGGTTTACAAGAGACTTCATGAAGTGATCGAAGGTGGTCAGGATCTGGATCTTGCCACAGCAGATGTCGTTGCACATGAGATGAAGGAATGGGCGATTGAGCAGGGTGCTACCCACTATACCCATTGGTTCCAGCCTCTTACAGGTGTGACCGCAGAGAAGCATGATTCATTTATCACAGCTCCCATGGAAAATGGAAAAGTTTTGATGAGCTTCTCAGGTAAAGAGCTGATCAAGGGCGAGCCGGATGCATCTTCATTCCCTTCCGGCGGACTTCGCGCAACCTTTGAGGCAAGAGGATATACCGCATGGGATTGTACATCACCTGCATTTGTCCGTCATGATGCAACAGGCGCAACCCTTTGCATCCCCACTGCTTTCTGTTCCTACACCGGAGAAGCACTGGATCAGAAGACACCGCTGCTTCGTTCTATGGAAGCAGTCAATGAGCAGGCGTTACGTCTCCTTCGTTTATTTGGAAATACAACCTCTACAAGAGTTACTCCTTCGGTTGGTGCAGAGCAGGAGTACTTCATCGTAGACCGCGAGAAATATTTAAAGAGAAAAGACCTGATCTTTACCGGACGTACCTTATTCGGAGCGATGCCTCCGAAGGGACAGGAGATGGAAGATCATTACTTCGGAGCGATCCGTGAGCGCATCGGCTCCTATATGAAGGATGTCAACAAAGAGCTGTGGAAGCTTGGCGTATCCGCAAAGACCCAGCACAACGAGGTTGCTCCTGCACAGCACGAGCTGGCTCCCATCTATGCAGAGTGTAACGTTGCAACCGATCATAACCAGCTGATCATGGAGACCTTAAAGAAGGTAGCAGGACGTCACGGCTTACAGTGCCTGCTTCACGAGAAGCCCTTCGCAGGCGTGAACGGTTCCGGAAAGCACAACAACTGGTCACTGACCACAGACGATGGCATCAACCTGTTGGATCCCGGATCAACACCTCATGAGAACATCCAGTTCTTACTTGTTCTGACCTGTATCTTGAAGGCAGTTGACGAGCATGCGGATCTGCTTCGCGCATCTGCAGCAGACGTCGGAAACGATCACAGACTGGGAGCAAACGAGGCACCTCCTGCGATCCTCTCTATCTTCCTTGGAGAGCAGTTAGAGGATGTGATCACACAGCTGATCAGTACCGGAAATGCGACCCACAGCTTAAAGGGCGAAATGCTGGAGACCGGTGTAAAGACATTGCCTGATTTCATGCGTGATGCCACCGATCGTAACCGTACATCACCCTTCGCATTTACCGGAAACAAGTTTGAGTTCCGTATGGTAGGCTCCCAGGCTTCCATTGCACAGCCCAACGTTGTATTAAATACCATCGTTGCAGAGGCATTTGCGGAGGCATGTGAAGCATTAGAGAAATCTGATAACTTTGACGATACCGTACATGACCTGATCAAGAAGTATGCGACCGAGCATCAGCGCATCATCTTCAACGGAAACGGCTATTCTGATGAGTGGGTGGTTGAAGCTGAGAAGCGCGGACTGCCCAACATCAAGTCCATGGTGGATGCGATCCCTGCATACGCAACCGACAAGGCAGTTGCATTATTTGAGACATTTGGTGTATTTACGAAGGTTGAGCTGGAATCTCGTGTAGAGATCGAGTACGAGACCTACGCAAAGACGATTAATATTGAAGCAAGATCTATGATCGACATTGCAAGCAAGCAGATCATTCCTGCAGTGATCCGTTACACAACGGAGCTTGCAAACTCTATCAATGCAGTAAAGGCTGCGGGTGCAGCAGACGTATCTGTACAGACAGAACTCCTTTCCGAGACCTCTGATTACCTGTCAGACGTTAAGGTAGCCCTGGCGAAGCTGATCGAGGTGACAGATGCCGGAAGTGCAATGGAAGAGGGCAGAGACCAGGCAGTATACTACAGAGACGTGGTTAAGGCTGCCATGGATGAACTCCGTGCACCGGTTGACAAACTGGAGATGATCGTAGATAAAGACTTATGGCCGATGCCGTCTTACGGCGACCTGATCTTTGAGGTATAAGGCCTCATCAAGACTCGCTTGCGAGTCTTGGCGCGAGATTTGGTTCTGCGAAGCAGACATTTTCCATTCCAAATCTCTGCGCATAAAAAAGTTATGGCTAATCTCTGCTTGGTTCTCGCATCTACCTGCGAAAGAATTGAGCAGGTTAGTATTTATCTAATCCCCTTTAGAGTATAAAGAAAGTGCCCCCTGTCTTATGTCAGGGGGTATTTTCTTTGCAGGGATAAATTATCGTACAATTCGCCGTCAAGTAGATTTTTTGGTTTTTGATTGAAATAGCAACTTGCACAAAATGGCGAAAAATGTTGAATAGAGGAAACGGACAGTCTGTGGAAAACAAAAAGTTATTCACATTTCAACGAACGGTTTTATCGGAAAAAACGAGTTATACACGGAGTTATTCACATTATCCACAGAAATTGTTACAAATTTCGCGGTTTACATAGTAAAAAATTCGAACAACCGTTTTGTGCAGATGCGATAAAGTTACGTCATTTGTAAAAAAATGTCGGAAAATGCTTGACAATGAAAAAATAAAAAAATAGAAAATGATGTCGGAATATGACGGAACAAGACAAGAAATTGTCAGATATCTGCTGCAGGTTGAAAAATACCCTGTATTCTGCTATACTTATCCACGCAAAGAATCATCTAAGAAGAGATTAGGAGAATTATGATAAAACAGATACAGCTTTTGGGAATGACGATCCCAAACTATTCCCTGCGGGAAGAATTGCAGCTGGCACAGGACGCATTGCGGAATGAAAAACTAAGCCTCCTGCTGACAGTATCCATGCAGTCGCTCCTTAAGGTGTGCAATAGTGAGTCACAACAGACAAAAGAATGTGTGGAACAGGCAGATCTGGTGGTGGTGGAGGATCCGGAGATCTTAAGTGTTGCCGGGATCAACTCCAGCC
>JAQYOU010000028.1 GCA_028727105.1 bacterium | reverse complement strand
AAGATCCCGGTCAGCGGAGATCTACGACAAGGCAACCGGGAAAACCATTCGAGGAAATCTGATGGATCAGGCAGAGGGCGTGGGACGAAATAAAGTCGGGGATAAGCTTAAGAAAGGTGAATACTCTGCAGGATTCATGCGGGATATGATGAATCTGCAGGTGTTGGATATGCTGTGCGGACAGGTGGACCGCCATACCGGTAATCTGATGTTTCGTACGGATGAAAAGACGGGAAAGGTTTTCGGTATCCAGGGAATCGATAATGACGGGGCTTTTGGCACCGGAGTAGATGCTGCTTCGGCAAAAGAGTACAATCGCAAGGATGCCAGAGTGTTTGATCCGAATAGTCTGGAGATGGTCATTCCCTTTATGGATGCGAAGCTCGCCAGACGCATCGAGGTGCTGGACGAGCAGATGTTGAAATATGTGCTGTATGATCTTTTGACGGAGCCGGAGGTAGAAGCAGCCATGAAGCGCCTGAAGCTCTTGAAGGATGGCATCCGCAAGGCAAAAGAGGAACAGCTGAAGGGCCGTTTCCTTGAGAATGAGAAAGACTGGATCGCAGCAAACGCCGGACAGACGATGATCGAGCAGTACAATAAAGAGGCACTATATCAAGGAACCGGAGATGAAAACGCTTACCACTGGGCAAATCGAAACTATTTTGGAAGGATCGTCCTAAACAGGTTATAAAGTTATAAGGAATTTCTATGTCAAAATCACTATATATTGCAGAAAAGCCCAGCGTGGCGCAGGAATTTGCAAAAGCGCTCGGGCTGGATATGAAGCGTCACGACGGCTATCAGGAATCAGAGGAAGCTATTGTGACCTGGTGCGTCGGGCATCTGGTGACCATGAGTTATCCGGAAGCCTACGATGAAAAATATAAAAAATGGTCGTTATCGACCCTGCCCTTTCTCCCGGAGGAGTTCAAATACGAGGTGATCGGCTCCGCGGCAAAGCAGTACCGGATCGTGGCGGGGCTTTTGAACCGGTCGGATGTGTCGTGCATTTATGTCTGCACGGACTCCGGACGTGAGGGAGAGTACATCTACCGTCTCGTCGAACAGATGGCAGGCGTAAAGGGAAAAGAACGGCGGCGTGTCTGGATCGATTCACAGACCGAGGAGGAGATCCTGCGGGGGATCCGCGAGGCAAAGGATCTGTCGGAATACGACAACCTTTCTGCCAGCGCCTATCTGCGCGCCAAGGAAGACTACCTGATGGGTATCAATTTTTCGCGCCTGCTGTCACTGCGCTATGGAAATGCAGTGGCGAACTATCTGAATGAGCGCTACGTGGTCATTTCCGTCGGAAGAGTCATGACCTGTGTGCTGGGCATGGTGGTCCGCAGGGAGCGGGAGATCCGGGCGTTCGTGAAAACACCCTTTTACCGGGTGCTGGGTTCGCTTTCACTGGAAGGAGCGAACATTGACGGCGAGTGGAAGGCTGTCGAAGGATCGGAATATTTTCAGTCACCGAAGCTGTACAAGGAAAACGGCTTCAAGGAGAAAGCAGATGCGGAGGGGCTGATCGATACACTTTCTCGGATCGAACCACAGATGGCGACGGTGGTCTCGGTGGAAAAGAAAAAAGAGACAAAAAACGCGCCGCTGTTGTTCAACCTGGCGGAGCTTCAGAATATCTGTTCCAAATTTTTCAAGATCAGTCCGGATCAGACCTTGCAGATCATTCAGGAACTGTACGAGAAAAAGCTGGTGACATATCCCAGAACCGATGCCCGCGTGCTCTCCACGGCCGTGGCAAAGGAGATCCATAAAAATATCGGGGGACTGAAAAATATTCCCGGTGTCCGGGCGTTTGCGGAGGAGATCTTACAGACAGGAAGCTATAAGAATATCGCAAAGACCCGCTATACCAATGACAAACAGATCACGGACCACTACGCGGTCATTCCCACCGGACAGGGCATGGGAGCCTTAAAGTCGCTCAGTGAGCTGTCCATGAAGGTGTATGAGGTGATCGTGCGAAGGTTTTTAGCGATCTTTTATCCCCCTGCGGTGTATCAGAAGGTGAATCTGGTGACACAGATCGGGCAGGAACAGTTTTTTGCCGGATTTAAGGTGTTAAAGGATCCGGGATACCTGAAGGTGATGGAGTATTCATTTTTCAAGAATAAAAAGAATGGATCCGGCAGCACGGCGCAGAACTCGGACGCTTCGGATACAAGCGAGGGGGAGGATGGCACACAGTCGGATGCGGTCGATGGCGAACAGGAGATCTCCGATGCCCATCTGCTGGAGCTGGTATCATCCCTGAAAAAAGGCGTGCAGATCCCGGTGACAGGCTACACGATCAAGGAAGGCGAGACGTCACCGCCGAAGCGCTATACGTCAGGATCCATGGTGCTGGCTATGGAAAATGCCGGACAGCTCATCGAGGATGAGGAGCTGCGTGCCCAGATCAAGGGCAGCGGCATCGGCACCAGTGCGACCCGTGCGGAGATCATCGCGAAGCTGGTGAAAAACAAATA
>JAQYOU010000027.1 GCA_028727105.1 bacterium | reverse complement strand
AGTACCCCGTAAAGTCTGATACTCTCCGTTGTTTCCTCCATCTTTTCATCGTCCAATACCTTAAACGGGTGGTCTTTGAACTCATGAAGGTCTGCTAACGGAGCATTGATAATCTGCTCTGCCCCTATTTCCTGTGCACTGCTTCCACCGAATAAATCATCAAAACTCTCCATTTTGATTTTAGATGCGCTTCCTGTCTTTGTATTACTGCTCATTTGCAAGCACCTCCTCTGTCAAAGAATTGTAGGCAGATGCCACCTTCCCCTTTGGATCATGCTTATAAATGCTGACACCCTCCGCAGAAATCTCCGCCGCCCTTACCGAAATCGGGATAATATTGGTAAATATCTTTACCCGGCTTCCATAGGCTTCCTTCAGCATGGCGCTGATGTCCCTTGCATAATTCGTCCTGCTGTCAACCATCGTCAATAAAATGCCCTCTATCTCCAGTTTGGGGTTAATCTGACGCTTTACCTTTCCAATAGTCTTGATAAGTTGCTGTAAGCCTTTAACGGGCAGATACGCCGCCTGCACAGGTATCAGAATACTGTCGGCACAGGCAAAGGCATTTATGGTAATCATGCCAAGTGAAGGCATACAGTCAATCAAGATGTAATCGTAATAATCCCGCACCATGCTTATGTACTCCTGCATGATACGCTCCCGGCTCATGACATTCACAAGGGAAACCTCCAGACCGGAAAGCTCAATATTTCCCGGCATAAGGTCTATTCCCTCCTCGTGATGTAAAATGCCCTCCATAGGCTCCACTTCCTCGTCTTTAATCAGACTGCCCATGACAGATGCCAATGTGATTTCGATTGCGTCCGGCTCTGTGTACCCCAAACTTGCGGTAAGGCTGCCCTGTGCATCGGCATCAATCAAAAGTACCTTTTTCCCCTGTTTTGCTAGTCCTATTCCTAAATTGCTTGTTGTGGTGGTCTTTCCAACTCCACCTTTCTGATTTGCGATTGCTATAACTCTACACATGATAAATTCTCCTTTGCTTTCTACTGATTTTCTTTTACGTTACTTTTTCTGACTTCCACATAAGCCCTGTGGAATTTCTTTGTACCCTTGTTCGGGTATAATTCTGAAAACTCTGTTACTTCAATCTTGGGATTTCTCTGCAAAATCTTCCCAAACCATTTAATATCATTCTTTGTTCCCATCAATCGAACTTTTAACATCAATCTGCTCCTCCAAACAGGGCATACAGTTTCCGGTTATAGGTTGCATATTCCGGATACCGGATTTGTATCGCCTGCCAAAAATACGGTGCGTAGGCACAGCAGAACAATTCTTCCACCGCATACTGCCTGCACTCATTGATCTGCTCCTCTGCGTCCTTGTAATCATCCACGCTTGGTGTACCGTTGCAGTACAGATTAAACGCCATTCTGACTACTTTCACGCTTCCGCTGGTCTGCCAGCCTTCATGCAAACATTCTGTTTTCACACAGCCTGTCTTAAAATCATATATGCTATCAACATTTCTTCTGATATCATCGTTAATGCCAAGACAATAGCAAAGTGCCTTGTGGTACACATCCTGATACCGTACCTCTTTCAATTTCTCATAGTAGAATTTCTCATGTGCTTCGCTGATAAAAATAAGTTCTTGAGCTTTTTCGGCTCCTGCTCCTAACGCTGTACTATTCATGTTTTTTTCCTCCATTTTTGATGATTGACTATAACAAAAAAAGGACATCCCTATTCGTTAGAATAAGTTTGTCCTTTAGGCGCTTTATTAGGTTGTTCATATACATCATCATATATTATACAGTACTACCGGGTAAAAAATTGATGTACAATTGATGTACGAAACCCGTTTTGATGTGCTACGAAGGCTCTTTTTATCCCTCAAAAAGCTTCCGTTTCCTCTCGATCATCTCATCGATGCGCTCCATATACTGCGCCACATCCTTCACGTTTTCGCACCTTTCAATGCGTCCGTCAGGGTAGACACGCTTTGAAATGCTGCCTGCGCCCAGAGCGAGAATAGTCTGTTTCTCCTCCATGATGAGGATGTTGTAGATGCCCTCCTTGCCGGGCAGTCCGTAGCCCACATTTTCAAAGTTGCCCGCCATATTTTTCTGGCGATAGAGATAGTAGGGCACCATGCCCATAGCGTGGGCACCGGCCTCGGTCACATGTCCATGTTCCGGCGTGATCTCGATCTTGAAATCCTTGTATTCATCCCGGCAGATATTGAGTCTGGCTGCACGCTTCAGGGCCAGCGAATGCACCGTCAGATTGTCCGGGTGCAATTCCTGTATACGCTCCATCGTCTGTTTTACATCGTCTAAGGTCTCTCCCGGAAGTCCCAGGATCAGATCCATGTTGATATTCGTAAAGCCAACCTCCCGGGCCAATTGAAAGCTCTCTACGGTCTGTGCGACGGTGTGATGCCGTCCGATCACCTTTAAGGTCTCATCCTTCATGGTCTGGGGATTGACGGAAATGCGGTCTACTGCCGGGTGGGCCTTGATTGCCAGAAGCTTTTCCCGTGTGATGCTGTCCGGACGACCGGCCTCCACCGTAAACTCCAGCAGATGTGAAAAATCAAACCGCTCCTCGATCATGGTCAGCAGGCGATCCATCTGCTCCGGCTCCAGTGTAGTCGGTGTTCCGCCGCCGATATAAATAGAATTCAGTTTTTTGCCGCCAAAGGTCTCTTTCGCGTAATCCAGCTCCCGCTCCAGTGCATCCAGATAGGTGTCCACCTGATTTTTCCAGGCACCCAGCGGATATGAGGTAAAGGAACAGTACAGACAGGTACTGGGACAGAAAGGGATACCCACATAGAGACTGAAACCGTCCTTGTAATCCAGCTTTGAGAGCAGTGCACGCTCCCGCTTTGCGATATCGATGGCCAGCGCGATCTTTTCATCACTGGCATGATACTGCTCCTTCATATGAGCGGTGATCTCTTCTTCTGTTTTCCCCTGTTCCAAAAGCTGCATCGGGATCTTTGTGGGCCGGATACCGGTGAGGGAGCCCCAGGGCAATTCCTGCCCTGTGATCTTCACAAGCATGTCGTAAAGTCCGATCTTTAAGTCATTTTTTACGTCCAGACGATCCTCAGAGCTGCACGGGATCTGTTTTTTGATCTCGCCATGTACCTCATCCTGCCAGCTCACGTTGATCACACGGTCGTGAAAGTCGATATCCATGTGTGCGCTGACCGGCTCCTCCGGTTCTTTTTTTTCTGCTGAGACAGAAACATTCTCTGATGGAAAGAAGGCTTTCACCAGAGAATGGATGTCGTATTCAAAGTCTGCTTTATTTAACTGTACTTGTATCATATTTCTCTCTTTCAAGGCACGACGGCATTTCCTATACTCCGTTGCACGGGGCATTGCAAGGAGCCACCTAAGATCAAATCGTGTTCCGCAAAGGCGTCCACGATTTTGTGTCTCCTTTCCATCGTGCAACAAAGTCGTATGAGGAAACGCCTGTCGTGCCTTTCATCTACGTTGTCTTTTCCACTATATAGAAGGGTTATTGTTTCAGATTTGCATGATTGGCTCCACTAAATGAAAGGGTTGTATCTTTTCTCATCACCGATCTTTGTTGGTTCTCCGTGTCCGGTGTAGACAATGGTCAGATCCGGCAGTTTGAATACCTTTTCTTTGATGGAACGGATCAGTGCGGACATGCTTCCGCCCGGCAGGTCGGTTCGACCTACGGACTCGCAGAACAGGGTGTCTCCGGAGAATAATACTTCTTCCTTCGGGAAATAGTAGCATGCGCCGCCCGGTGTATGGCCGGGTGTATGCAGTACCTGAATCTCCATGCCTGCAAGGCTTAAGACATCTCCGTCTTTCACTGTCCGATCCGCCTTGAGTGACACATTTGCGCCGATCATCGCACCGGCATTCAACGCCGGATCCTCCAGCATCCGCGCATCATCTTCCTGCACATAAACGGGAATATGAAACTGCGCTCTCAATCCTTCCACGCCCATGATATGGTCAAAATGTCCGTGGGTCAAAAGGATCGCCACCGGCGTATAGCCGCCATCTGTGATCTTTTGTGCCAGCCTTTTTGCATTGTCACCGGGATCAATGACCAGACACTCCTTCGTCTCCTCATTGATGGCAAAATAACAGTTGGTGCCAACCATGCCTACTACATCATGTTCTATTTTCATCAGCCTGTTGTCCTCTCTATATCGATCACACTCTCCACCTGACGCAGCTTTTCGATGAGGCCGTTGACCTGCTCCTTGCCCTTTGTCTCAAAGGAGATGGAGATCGTCGCAACACCCTGTTTGCTGGTCTTGGAATGGATGGAATTAATATCAATGCCTCGCTCCGTAAAGGTACGGGTCAGATCTACCAAAAGTCCAGTCCGGTTATTTCCGTAAATGTTGATCTCTGCAAGATAGGTACCGGAATCGCCTGTGATACAATCGCTGCTCCACTCCGCTTCAATCAGTCTGGCTTTATCCATATCGGAAAGGTTGATCATATTGATACAGTCTGTCCGGTGGATGGAAACACCACGTCCTCTTGTAACGAAACCTACGATTTCATCTCCCGGTACCGGGCTGCAGCACTTCGATAGATGTACAGCGATATCGTACAGTCCCTTCACCACGATACCGCTCTTGGAATGCTGCTCTTCACCCTGCTTGTTCACATTCGCATTTTCCACCTGCTTTAAGACGTCCGCATCTGTTACCACCAGGGGATGGTCCTTGCGGTATGCCTCCTGCATTCGGTTTGCGACCTGACTCTCCTTTAACGCACCGTGTCCGATGGTTGCCAGACAGTTATCCCAATGGGGGAAACCGTATTTGCGCAGGATCTTTTCCTGATATTCCGGCTTATTGATATCCGGCCAGTTGATACCCTTGGCCTTACAGTATTTTTCTAGAAGCTCCTTGCCCTTTAGGATGTTTTCCTCTTTAAATTCGCTGCGGAACCACTGATTGATCTTATTTTTTGCCTGTGTACTCTTAACGATGTTCAGCCAGTCACGGCTGGGGCCCTGGGAATTCTGGGAGGTGATGATCTCGATACGGTCTCCGTTCTGGATCTTGTAATCGATCGTTACCAGCTTTCCGTTGACCTTTGCACCAATCATCTTGTTGCCGACTGCGGAGTGTACGCTGTAGGCAAAGTCGATGGGGGTAGAACCGTTGGGAAGGTTCTTTACGTCCCCGGACGGCGTAAAACAAAATACCGTATCGGAAAACAGGTCCAGATCACTCTTTAACAAGCTCATAAACTCCCGGTTATCGGACATGTCACGCTGCCACTCCAGGATCTGACGCAGCCAGCTTAATTTTTCTTCCTCACCGCCCACTGCATTTCCGTTTGCAGCTTCTTTGTATTTCCAGTGTGCAGCGATACCGTATTCCGCAGTTCGATGCATCTCGTAGGTACGGATCTGGATCTCAAAGGGACGACCGTCCGGCCCGATCAGGGTAGTGTGCAGCGACTGATACATGTTTGGCTTTGGCATTGCAATGTAATCCTTGAAACGGCCGGGGATCGGCTTATACATCTCATGGATCACACCCAGTGCAGCATAACAGTCCTTCAGGTCATTCACAAGAATGCGGATCGCAAACAGATCGTAGATCTGATCGATGGTCTTTCCCTGATTGACCATCTTTTTATAGATACTGAAAAAGTGCTTGCTGCGGCCGTCAATGGTTGCTTCTATTCCGGCATCCTTAATATGATTCTTCACTTCCTTAACGAGATTCTGCACATATTCATCTCTGGCACCCTTGCGCATAGCGATCTTTTCTACCAGGTCATAATATGCCTCCGGCTCCAGATATTTTAAGGACAGATCATCCAGCTCGATCTTGATCTTGGAAATACCAAGACGCTGCGCGATGGGCGCGTAGATGTCCATCGTCTCCCTTGCTTTTTCCTTCTGCTTTTCCGGTTTCATGTATTTCAGGGTCCGCATATTGTGCAGCCGGTCCGCCAGCTTGATCAAAATGACACGGATATCCTTCGCCATGGCAAGGAACATCTTTCTAAGATTCTCTGCCTGGATCTCCACCTTGTCTGCGTCATAAGACAGCTGACCCAGCTTTGTTACGCCATCCACCAGCAGGGCAACCTCAGCGTTAAATTCCCGGGTGATCTCCGCCTCGGTCATGACCGTGTCCTCAACCACATCGTGGAGCAGACCGGCTACGATCGTTTCCTTATCAAGCTCCAGCTCCGCAAGAATGATCGCCACACAGAGCGGATGTATAATATAAGCCTCGCCGGATTTACGCACCTGCCCCTTGTGGGCATCGTTGGCGATCCGGAAGGCTTTTTCGATCATAGATATATCGTCGGAAGGGTGATATTTGCGCACGCAACGAATCAGCTCATCGTAAAGGATCTCAGGGCTGACAAAATCGTCCATTTTACGGATGTGCTCGGAAGTCGACATCACTTTTTGTTCTAATTGTTCAATCTGCTCATTTGTAATATCTGCCATATGACCACCCTGTTTTGATAGATTAACATTCAAAGCCAAGCTCGATTCCACTTCGCTTCATTAAAATTTGTTACAATTTTACTAAATATTATAAAAAATTTCAATCCCACAGATAAACGGAATACACAAAAATTTCACAAAAAAATTATGCACAATGCAAAAAAAGTGCGCTTAACGCGCACTTTTCCGGCTCTTTTATAAGGCTTTGATCCGCTCTAATGCCGCCACAGTATTCTCGTAGCTGCCGAAAGCGGTCAGGCGGAAATAGCCTTCTCCGCTGGGTCCGAAGCCTGATCCGGGTGTTCCAACCACGTTCGCCTTCTCCAGCAGATAGTCGAAGAACTCCCAGGAGGTCATCTGCCCCGGTGTCTTTAACCAGATATACGGCGCATTGACACCACCGTATACCTCAAAGCCAGCTTCCTGCAGTCCTGCCTTGATGGTAGAAGCATTTTTCATGTAATATGCGATCTGCTCCTTCAGCTGTGCCTTTCCGGCATCGGAATAAACAGCCTCGCCCGCTCTCTGGATGATGTAGGGCGCGCCGTTGAACTTGGTTCCGTGGCGTCTTGCCCACATGCCGTGCAGAGAAACACCGCCACACTTCAGTTCCTTCGGTACAACCGTGTAGCCTAAGCGCACGCCGGTAAAGCCAGCATTTTTCGAAAAGCTCTTCAACTCGATGGCACAGGTCTTTGCTCCCTCGCACTCGTAGATAGAGTGTGCCACATCGTCCTCGGAAATATACGCTTCATAAGCACCGTCGTAAATGATCACAGCGCCAACCTTATTTGCGTAATCCACCCACTCCTGCAGCTGTGCTTTTTTAATGGTCGTTCCGGTGGGGTTGTTGGGCAGGCACAGATAGATCATGTCCGGTGTCTCCTTCGGGAACTCCGGTACAAAATTGTTCTCTCTGGTGCAGGGCATGTAGATGACGTTGCTCCACATTCCGGTAGCGGTATCGTAAGTACCGGTCCTTCCTGCCATGACGTTAGAATCCACATAGACCGGGTAAACCGGATCACAGACTGCAATGCGGTTGTCTGTAGAGAAGATCTCCTGGATATTTCCGGAGTCGCTCTTTGCTCCATCGGAGACGAAGATCTCGTCCGCCTCAATGTCGCAGCCTCTTGCCTTGTAATCATTTTCCGAGATCGCCTTACGCAAAAACTCATAACCGAGATCCGGCGCATAGCCGCGGAAGGTCTTCGCATCTGCCATCTCATCCACTGCCTTGTGCATCGCCTCGATGATCGCAGGGGCGATGGGCTGTGTCACATCACCGATCCCGAGACGGATGATGCTCTTATCCGGGTTGGCCTCGGAAAAGGCGGCTACTTTTTTCGCGATGGTGCTGAACAGATAGCTGCCCGGTAATTTCTGATAATTGTCGTTGATCTGAAACATGTTTCTATCTCCTTTATTCTCTCCTGTATTTTGTAATCCCCTTTAAATTCTTGTGGCTGTAAAACTATTTACGTAATCTATTGGGGCATGTGAGCACATGTATGGCAGGCACGCTCTCGCTACTTGTCGCTGGCAGTGGTACATAAGTGACCAAAATACGGTCACTAAGTACCAGCCGCTCCAAAGTGCACTGCCAATACATGATGTCTCACCTGCCCTGTCTACGTTTTAAATATCGATTTCACCACAATACACTACAGTTGCAGGACCAGTCATGTAGACCAGATTCGCTTCTCGATCCCACTCGATATGCAGGCTTCCGCCCAAAAGCTCCACATCCACCGCGTCCTTTGTCAGCCCGTTTAAGACTGCTGCCACAACGGTTGCACAGGTTCCCGTTCCACATGCCAGGGTTTCCCCGCTGCCCCGCTCCCACACACGCATACGCAGATGGGTCTCATCGATCACGTTGACAAACTCGGTGTTTGTGCGTTTCGGAAATGCCGGATGATGTTCAAAATCCGGACCGATCTTTTCCAGATCCAGTGTACGCACATCCTCCTCCATAAAGATCACATCATGAGGATTGCCCATGGACACACAGGTGACCTTGTACTCTTTTCCTGCCACCTTTAGCGGCTGTGATACGATCTGCTCCCCTGCCGCGGGAAACAGTGAGGGCTCCACCGGAATCTCAGCAGGTGTCAGGATCGGCGCACCCATATTCACTCGTACCGTTACAACCTTTCCATCCTTAACCGTAAGATCTAAGTATTTAATACCTGCCAATGTTTCCACACTGATGCTGGTCTTGTCTGCCAAGCCAAAATCATATACAAATTTTGCTACACAGCGGATCCCGTTTCCACACATTTCTCCCCGCGAGCCGTCTGCATTGTACATCGCCATCTCAAAGTCAGCAACCTGCGAAGGGTTGATGATGATCAGACCATCGGAACCTATTCCAAAATGGCGGTCACTCACCATTTGGGCAACTTCAGAAGGGTTTTTCACTTTCTCAGTAAATCCGTTCACATACACATAATCATTGCCGCAGCCATGCATTTTCACAAACTTCATACCAAAATTTCCTCTTGCTTTCTATATATTAATAGCAAAAAACTCAGCTACTCTTTCATTAGTGTCAGGATCATATATGCTGTCTCCACAACACTGGTTCCGCTATCCATGCTGGATTTTTGTATGTAGCGGTGGGCCTCCGTTTCCGTCAGTCCGTTTCGCTCCATTAAAAGTGCCTTTGCCTGATCGATGGTCTTTTGCTCTTCCTCTGAGCGTACCTTCGGCTTGGCGCGCATTTTCTTGCGCCATCGCGAGTAGGCGTAGCTCATAACCTCCATGGTAGACAGCAGCTCACTGACATGCAGCGGAGTGGACAAACTGAATACGTCCGGAATGGCACGGGCTTCCACGTAGTCCTTCGGACCGATCATGAGAAACTGAAACCGTTCTCCCGCGCTTTCGTATATATCGATCGCCATGCCATCCACCAGCTTATAATTGCTGACGATGATCCCGCTGTCACATTCGCTGGCCGCCTGCAGAGCCTGTGCCACCGTCGACACGGAGGCCTCCACATCATAGCCTGCCCGGCGCAGCACATTCTTGAGATTTTTTGCTGTCTCCTGCTTCGGAAATACTAAAATAATGTTCATTCTCGTGCAAATCTCTCTTTTCCGGCCTAATTAGAATTTATACAAGTATTCCTCAAGCTCCCAAATCGTTACCTGTGAGCGGTAGGTCTCCCACTCCTGCTTCTTCATTTGTAAAAGCTTCTTGCAGATATGACTTCCCAGCACCTCCTGCACAAACTCGTCTGTCTCAAAGGCATCGATGGCATCCTTTAATGATTCAGGCATATGCGCGATGTTGAGCGTTTCTTTTTCTGCCTCGCTCATTGCAAACACGTTCATCTGCACCTCTGCCGGCGGATTGATCCGGTTTTTGATACCGTCTAAGCCGGCTGCCAGGCAAAGTGCCAGTGCCAGATACGGGTTCATGGACGGATCGGGACTGCGCAGCTCAATACGCTTGTTGGAATCCTTCACCATGGGAATACGGATCAAAGGCGTACGGTTCGTAAATGACCATGCCACATCCGTGGGTGCCTCATAGCCCGGCACCAGACGCTTATAGGAATTTACAAGCGGATTTAAGATAAGTGTCATTCCCTGAATATGCTTCATGATACCACCGATAAAATAATATGCTTCCTTGCTCAGTCCATACCTTCCATTCGGATCATAGAAGATATTTTCGCCTTCTCTGGTCAGGGACATGTTCAGATGCACACCGCTTCCGGCCACCTCGGCCTTGGGCTTTGGCATAAAGCTTGCGAACAGTCCATGGCGCTTTGCCACAGTTTTCACTGCCAGCTTAAAGGTCATAAAATCATCTGCGATCCCAAGGGCTTCCTTATATTTAAAATCCACCTCGTGCTGACCGGCTGCCACCTCATGATGGGATGCCTCGATCTCACAGCCCAGATCCTCCATGGTCAGTACAATGTCACGGCGGGCATTCTCACCGGAATCATTGGGGCCCAGGTCAAAATAGCCGGCGCGCTCCTTGGTCTCCAGCGTCGGATTTCCTTCATCATCGGTGTTTAACAGGAAGAACTCGCATTCCGGTCCGACCTGAAAATCGTATCCCATCTCCTTCGCCTCTGCGATCACCTTTTTCAGCACACCGCGGGGATCCCCCTTGTAAGGCTTCTCGTTTGCCGCATAAACGTCACAGATAATGCGGGCAACCTTTCCCTGCTGGGGACGCCACGGAAAAATGGCAAAGGTGTCCGGATCCGGATACAGATACATATCCGACTCCTCCACTCTGGCGAATCCTTCGATGGATGATCCGTCAAATACATATTGATTGTTCAATGCTCGCTCCAGCTGGTTTTTCGTGATCGCTACATTTTTCAGCGTTCCAAAAAGATCCGTAAACTGCAGGCGGATAAACTCTACGTCCTCCTCCTCTACCATCTGCAAAATATCCTGTTTTGTATAATGTGACATGATTCTTCTCCTTTTTTGTTTGCTGTTTCCTTATTATAAGATCAGTTCCTCTGCCTTTGGCAAAAGCGAATGACCTCTTCAAAATCCATCCTGCCGCCAAACAGATCCAATGCACTTCCGATCGTGACGTTTACATAGCCGCCGCCGATCCCTGCAAGGGCTTCCAGATCTGCAAAGCCGCCCACACCGCCTGCGTACGTCACCGCCGGACAAGCTCCGGGTGACTCTGATGCAGCAGCTTCGGCATGCTTTTTTTTGCACCACGCGCCAAGCATCGCCACCAGCTCTTCTTCGATGCCTTTCGCCTGGCCTTCCACATCCACCGCATGGATCAAAAATTCATCTGCGTACTCCGACAGACGGTCCAAAAGCTCCGGTGTGACCTGCTCCCTCGTCAGCTTCTGCCAGCGATCCGTCACCACCACATAGGCATCCTCACACTTTTTGCAGCTCATGTCAAGTACCAGATGTTCTCTGCCCACTGCAGCTTTCAGCTGCTCCAGCCGGTCAAACCGGATCTCGCCTCCCGAAAACACGTAGGAGGTCACGATCACATGACTGGCACCTGCCCGGATAAATTCCGCCGCATTGTCCGCCGTAACACCACCGCCGACCTGCAGCCCGCCCGGGTATGCCAAGAGCGCTGAGAGTGCCTGCGCCTTTGTTGCTTCATAATACTCTGAATCTCTCGCGTTCAGCAGGATCACATGACCGCCGCGCAGGCCATGCGCCTGATACAGCCTGGCAAAATCCTCCGCCGAGCGCTCCGAGACAAAGTTTTCCGCGGCAAGGTTCCCCTCGTCCCGCAGACTTTTTCCCACGATCTGCTTGACCTTGCCGTTATGTATATCGATACAGGGTCGAAATTCCATTGTTTCACCTCACAAATATATGATCTGAACGTTCTGCCATCCCTTTCGACAGCGACTTTTTGATACGCACATCAAAATACCGTTTAGAGTGTAGCACAATTTCACGAAAAACAAAATATTTCCTTCTTATTTTTTTATATTATTAAGTGTACATGCTCCATTGACATTGTTTTTTATTTTTTGTATCATAGGATAAATAAAAACCGAAGATTAAAACAACACAGAAAGCGAGGATAAAACAATGGGTTCAATTATTGGTGAAGGCATTACTTTTGATGATGTGCTGTTAGTTCCGCAGTATTCGGAAGTAACTCCCGACATGATCAGTCTCACTACAAAGCTGACAAATGCCATTACATTAAACATTCCCATGATGAGTGCTGCGATGGATACGGTTACCGAGCACCGCATGGCGATCGCAATGGCGCGTCAGGGAGGCATCGGAATCATCCACAAAAATATGTCTATCGAGGCACAGGCAGAAGAGGTAGACAAGGTAAAACGTTCTGAAAACGGTGTCATCACTGATCCCTTCTCCTTATCAGAGGAGCATACCTTACAGGATGCTGACGATCTGATGGGCAAGTTCCGTATTTCCGGTGTACCCATCACCAGAGACGGCAAGCTGGTCGGCATCATCACAAACCGCGACTTAAAATTCGAGACAGATTTCACAAAGAAGATCAAGGAGAGCATGACCTCTGAGAACCTGATCACCGCACGTGAAGGCATCACTCTTGAGGAGGCAAAGCAGATCCTCGCTAAGGCAAGAAAAGAAAAGCTCCCCATCGTGGATGCAGACAACAACTTAAAGGGTCTCATCACCATCAAGGACATTGAAAAACAGATCAAATACCCCCTCAGTGCCAAGGATGCACAGGGACGTCTGCTCTGCGGCGCAGGTGTCGGCATCACCGGCAACATGATGGAGCGTGTAGACGCTCTGGTAAAAGCTCATGTAGATGTCATCGTGGTAGATTCCGCCCACGGACATTCCAAGAATATCATCGAAGCAGTGAAAAAGATCAAAGCAAAATACCCGGAGCTTCAGGTCATCGCCGGAAACATCGCTACCGGAGCTGCTACCAAGGCCCTCATCGATGCAGGCGCTGACGCAGTGAAGGTAGGTATCGGACCCGGATCCATCTGTACCACCCGTGTGGTTGCAGGTATCGGTGTTCCCCAGATCTCTGCGATCATGGATTGCTACGCAGTTGCAAAAGAGTACAACATCCCGATCATCGCAGACGGCGGTATCAAGTACTCCGGTGATATGACAAAGGCACTGGCTGCCGGCGCAAACGTATGTATGATGGGAAGTCTCTTCGCAGGCTGTGACGAGGCACCCGGTACGTTTGAGCTGTATCAGGGAAGAAAATATAAAGTATATCGTGGAATGGGAAGTATCGCTGCCATGGAGAACGGTTCCAAGGACCGCTACTTCCAGGAGAACGCAAGAAAGCTCGTTCCCGAAGGTGTAGAAGGTCGTGTGGCATACAAGGGATCTCTGGAGGATACGGTATTCCAGATGATCGGCGGCATCCGTTCCGGTATGGGCTACTGTGGCTGCCCGACTATCGAGGATCTGAAAACAAACGGCAAGTTCGTAAAGATCTCCGCTGCTTCTCTTCGTGAGAGTCATCCCCATGACATTCACATCACCAAAGAGGCGCCCAACTACGCCAGCGACAGCAACTAAAAGATCATTTAAAATGAAAAGAAGAAGGTTTCCGACTCTTGCGGAAACCTTCTTTTTGTATCCCGGGCACTATCCCGATCTAACTTACCGTAATCCTCATCTTGAGCGTTTTCGTCTTGCCGTTATTCAGTGTCACCTTTACTGTAATGACAGCAGATCCGGTGTTTTCACCGGTTACCTGACCATTCTTGCTTACCGCTGCAACGGACTTCTTGCTGGTTGAATAAGTGATCTTAGCGACGTTATCCATATCCAGCTTTTTGCTCATCTGAACGTTGAGCTTCTTTCCCTCTGCGATCGTTGCAGAGGTTTTCTTCACCTTGACTGTGGCAAGGATCTGCTTCTCCACAACGGCGGCTTCCTTCGTATCCATCAGCTGATAGTTCATCCCTGCCGGTAGGGTCAGCTTCACGTTTCCGCTTTCACTCACCGTATAGGTCTTGGCGTTCACGAGAACATGCTTGCCGGTCTTTTCATTGATGGCCATTACCTTCAGTTTGTTTCCGGTCTCCAGATCCTGCGCGTCCGCTTTTACCGTGTATTCCTTTTTGCCGACTGTAACGGTCATGGAGATCTCAACCACCTGCGTACCGGCCGCCTCGATGATCTGTGCAACCACAGAGCCAAACAAGGTAGCTTTCACGCCCTGTTTGTTGTTCGCACCCTTTTTATCCACTTCTGCTTCGGCACTGGTGATCTTACCGTCTGCCGTTTTCTCAACCGTGACCGTCGCCGATGTACTTCCAGATATCTGTTCGATTTCGGAGGTCTGTGTGATGCCGGTTACCTTACCATCTGCATCGGTCTTCGTGGTTGTTGTGACTGCAACGTCCTTGCCCTTCGTGTTTTTCTCGCTCTCTTTTTCCGTCTTCGTGGCAGAGCCATCTGCCTGTGTCACGGTCTCAGTAGTCTTGACCGAACCGTCCTTGGCAGTCTCCACAACTGTCTCTACCTTGGTACCATCGGCTTTGGTCTCTACCTTCGTGTCCACCCTAGTTCCATCTGCTTTGGTTTCGGTATTGGTCTCTACCTTCGTGCCATCCGGTTTGGTCTCGGTAGGCGTTTTATCGGTAGTATCACTGGAACCGCTGCTGCCGCCGTAACTCCATCCGCCGCCACCGGAAGATGACGGATACAGGATGGACTGATCCTCCGCAAACACATAAGTACTGAAGGAGCCGGTCTGGCACTTCACACTTGCAGAAGCGCTGTCTGATCCACTCTTTGTGATGACAAGCTTCTCTACTACACCGTTATCCTTGATATGGAACAATGCAGGATTCTTCAACTTAGACAGATCGATACGGTCGAAATAAAGATTAACCATTCCGTTGGGCTCGGTCTTCGCCTGCGCCGTAACTTCATCCTTTTCATTTTTTGTCTGCTTGATCACCGCGATGTCCATGGCTACCATGTTCGCACGGTTCGAAAGATGTGAGCTGATGTTCTGTTCTGCTGCCTGAGTCGTCTTGCGCACGAGTGGATAGGTATTTGTATCCAGACCGCTCTTCTTGGACACATTGACCAACAGGGAATTACCGCCAACTGCGGCAGATGTTCCCGCTACTTCTTCCCCAGTTGCAACTTCGCCTACCTTTGTCTCAGTCTGTACAAAGTAGGTGCCGTCATACAAACCGGAGCCTTTCAGCTCTACACCTTCTGCAAAGGCGAGATCCGTCACCGTCTTTGTGAACTTACCGTTATCTACAACCAGTCCGCCATTCGGAACTGCACAATATGGTACATCACCCGGGTGGTACGGGCTTCCATCGAACTGCCACTGGAGACGGTAGATCCAGTTCTTTAAGAATTCTCTCTCCTTATACAACGCACAGAAATTGATATTACCGTTGACCGTCACATCGCCCTGATAGGTATCACTGAGACTGAGGTAACCGACATCACCTGTGATCGTGACGGATGAATTGGATGAATCATGAAAAAGTACCTCGTCCTTATCTCCATCCTGATCTACATCCTCAGTGTCCTTCACATAGCACATGGCACCTGAAGTGGCAAAATTACCGACTTTGTTCTTGTCAATACCATTTGGCTCCCAATCTTCGACTAATTCTGCTACTTCCGCTGCATCCTTCTCCACTTCCACCGGCGCAGAGGAACATGCCACATCCAGTGTCACATTACCGTTGACCGTTACCTTGCCATCCGTATGCCATACTGCATAAAGATCCGTGTTAAATGTATGTTCTTCACCGTCATCTACTGCTGCCACATCGTTCGGTGTGAGCAGATCTTCGACTTTTCTGGTCTGGCTGTCCTCCGGATACACAAGAAACTGCACCGGATTTACGCGATCCTCCGTATAGACCGATCCTACCACATCCGTATAGATCCACTGATACCATACCTTACTCGGCATCGGTTCTCCATTTTCATCATATTTACCGACCACTCGCCCTGTACCGTCCGGCAATGTGCCTATCACATTGTTCGGATAAAGATCCTCTTTTGTGAAATAATACGCCTTTCCAATATACGTATGACCATCATTCGGTTTTCCATATTGCGTATCACAGGGAACCAGCCCGTTAAATATACCATCAAATAAACCGATTGATCCGGTAATTGTCCCTCGGTTTAAGATCCTTCCCGTTGGCATATGCTCTATAGATTCTTCATCTATATAGCTCTGATTCATATCTCCATACGTCAGATGCCATGCAGAAAATGCAGGAGTACCATTTTCTGCATCCGCAGTGATCGTTGCATGATTTTCAAAACGTTTACAGCCCTCTCCGATCTGAATTGCCGCAGGATAGTACTCATTCGCTTGCTCATCTGTCAGCTTGCCACTCGTCGTCACTGCAGTCAAAACGCCTGAACCTGTCACCGTCGTGTTTCCGTTTAGACAGATCGCCTCTCCGGAAGCTGTCTCTACCTTATTGGTTCCGATCAGCTCAATGGTTAATTTATCTGTTTTATATTCTGATGCAATCACGTTTCCCTCATCAAGAGAAACATTCATATCTTTTAATGTCAGCGTATGACTGCTGCTATTATAATGAAAATTGTACGTTTCCGGCTCTGTTCCGCCTGTAGGTGTTACATCCTTATATTTCAGATTCACACCGCTTCCTGTTATTACGAAATATTTGTCATTGTCATTTCCACTAGGTTCTTCCGACGGATTCAAATTTCCGCTCCCATCAATATAAATGGTTCCAAACGGATTTCCGTCTCCCTCCTCAGACACCGTCACCGGCTCTTCTCCCGCATACACCGTCACCGGTTCCCATACGCCGGCTGCGATCCCCACAAACGCCATCGCTGCCGAGAGCACTACACTTAATATTCGCTTTTTCATCGTCTACCTCCAGTTTCATGAATCACTTTTTTGAATCACCACTTCGTAATGGTTTTGCACCTTCACCGTTACTCAACTTCCGCATTCTGACAAGCCCATCACTGCCTATTTTTATTGAATTGTAGCATATTCATGAAATCTTTAGGTATGCAACGTGCATTCTATTGTGAGACAGCAATCAGACACTATCTCATGCAATTCATAATAACCGTAATCATCATTTCCATTTCATCAGGCTTTAACTCTGCAATCATAATTGTAGACGCTACTAAAGTATGATCTGAACTGTCGCAAATTTTGCGACAGTTGAATCATCCAGCTCTTCTTTCAAAAGAAGAAATTACTATAAATTATCTCCAACGGATGTCTGAATTCGTTGGATACCAGTGCATCCCCTTGAATAGTGGTATCATCTCCGCTATTTTCTGCAGTTAAAAATTTGATATATTATAACCAAAAAATACTCCGGCTTTTGAACTACTCGAAAATTTCGAGTAGTTCAAATAAAGTCAACATATCTTTGCTAGTTTCCTCCATCGAATTCAGGGGAATCAAAAAAACTGCTATACCAATCCTTTTGAGCAGTATAGCAGTTTTACGCTTATAATATAACCATTATTTCAGGAAGAAACGACTCTACTTCTCAATTCTTTCAATCACACAGTCGTGCTTTTTCGTCTTTTTATCATAATTGATTCCGACAAGGAGTAACTTTCCTTTGTAGTCTTTCAGACTGTCCGCATATTTTTTCTCCCGGATCTGTGCCAGTGCACCATCTGCAGAATCATCACATTTCAGTTCCACAACCATCGCTGGTTTGTCGGAAAATCTCTTTGGAAGAAATACAATATCTGCAAAACCTTTTCCAGAAGGCAGCTCCCTGATCTTCGTGTAATCCTTCATAGCACTGTAGTATGCAATCGCGATCACGCAGCTCAAGGAATTTTCGTTATTGTATGTTAGGATCGACGTGTTTTCCATATGCGCCGCGTCAAGCAGTTCTGCAACCGTCTCTGCATCACCATCCCAGGTTGCCCGAAGCAGCCGATCGGATGTCTCCAATGCAGTTGCGATATCCTTCCAGTAATCGCCGGTGACGGCATTACGGAATTCTCCCCGAATCTCCGTGTTTGGAATAAACACTTCCGAACTGTCGCTGTCATACGCAAGATATCCCAGATGCACGAGCAGCGTCAACACATCGTCCTTGCTCTCGAATGTGGTCATATCATTCTGGAAGCGATCAGTATGAATCTGCACACGCTCTCCTGACAACATCCGGATAATGTCATCCTTCAAACCGGCATAATCGATATCAATATAGATCTTCAATGCCTCATAGGTCTCTGTTTGTGTCCAGTAGCTGCCAAAACGCTTCCTGCGAATACTGTCCACCACCGATTTCGGATTATATACATGCGGAACAGACGGAAATGTATAACCGTCATACCAGCTTTGCATCGTATCAAAATCCACCTGATACTGCTCACAAAGTGCACGCACTTCCTCCTCGGTAAACCCGACAAATTCCTGAAAATCGCCCGCATCTGTCATAGAGTATTCATCAAACATATTTAAGGCTGAATGCGTACCATATTTCTTGATCGGAAGGATTCCGGTCATATAAGCTAATGCAACGTAAACTTTGTCCTTCAACAAATTGCGAATGAAATCCAGATATTTTTTCTGATCATCTGCATGGTATCTTTTGTCTCTTAAAATACAGTCCCACTCGTCGATAATGAAAACAAATCCTTCCTGTTTTTGACTGTATACTTCCCCCATAGCAAGACTCAGAATACTCTCACCGTCTGAAATCGTATCCGGATATTGTCTACGCAATTCTGAAATCACACGTTTCTGTAAAAATGTAAGCATCTCATCCACAGAATTTGTGACACTCAAAAAATTCTGTATATTCAGTACGATCACATTGTACTGATTCAGGTATTTCCGGTAACTGTCACATTTTGCCAGTTTATATGGTGCAAACAGCTCTGCTGAATCACATTGTTTTCCGTAATAGGCTGCCAGCATCTCCGCTGCCATCGTTTTTCCGAATCTTCTCGGCCGACTGATACAGATATATCGGTTTCTTTTCCCTATTCTATGATTTGTATGCGCGATCAATTCTGTTTTATCTACATATATATCATCATTGACCGATAGCCGAAAACCATCATTTCCCGGATTCAAATATACACCCATGCTACACCTCCGTCATAAAACGCATGTACAAAAGAAAAACTGCCATACCAATCCTTTTGAATAGTATAGCAGTTTTCTACTTAGAATAAAACCATTATTTCAGGCAGCAACGACTCTACTTCTCAATTCTTTCAATCACACAATCGTACTTTTTCATCCGATCAATACTTTTTTCCCCTCAAACGCAAACCCATAGCTTCGAATACGCTCTGACGGAATACCTCTGGCAGTCAGTGCTTTTGCATACTGCTTTTCCTCAATCTGAGAGAGCGCAGCCTGCACCGTTTCTTTTAGCGATGCCTCGTCCTCCGGGTCATGTACCTTGAATTCCAGGATGATCGCATCATCCATTTTCGGATCCTTTGGCTCCAGCACGACATCATATCTGCCAAATCCGCTCTCCCGATTTGAGGTGATCACATATCTGCCCTGCAGATCCACGATCAGTCCAAGCACAAACCCATGATAAAAGCGCTCCGGTTCCTCTCCGGACGGCCGTTTGCCGGTGTCAAAATAACTGAACACATCCAAAGACACACGATTCATATAAGCATTCATCGCCTTGATATCTCCAAGCAGCAATGCCTTGATAAAATCATTGTAGTCTGCCTCTGCTATCGCAAACCAGTCACGTATCATATTTCCAAACATCAGCCTGACTTCCAGATTGGTCAGTGCCAGCTCATATTTGGGATTCGTCCCCTCCGGAATATCCCGATAGCTTTCAAAGGACAGCACCTTCAAATACCCACTTGCCAGCAGCAGGCTCCAGACTGCCCTTTCGTTTCCATCCAGCTGACTATACACGATCTGTTCATCGATCACTGACTGTATGCTCTCTCCGCGAAGCAGTATTTCAAATTTCTCCTTGATTCTACGGTTTCCTTCCCGCAAAAGCTTTCCTACCAAACTGTTGGAGCTGGTATTTGCCCAGTAAGTGGTAAAATTTCCCGTATCTAAAAAATTCAGGATAGACCATGGATTATAAATATCCGGATGCTCCCCGAAAATAAATCCGTCATACCACTGTTTTACCTGCTGTTTCTGTTCAGAGCGTCCGCACTCATCCAACGCAGCAAAAATCTCCTCCTCTGTAAAGCCAAAGGAAGTCGAATATTCGTCAGAGGTGGTGGTCACCACTTTCAGGTTATTCAGATCAGAAAACATTAACTCCCTGCTAACTCTGGTGATCCCCGTCATGATGGCGCGCTCCAGCCAGGGATTGGTCTTGAATGCAGAATGAAACATACTTCGGGTAAAGGATACCAGTTCATCCATCTCATGGTTCCATGAACCATGAGCCCGCGCGCAGTCGCCAAATGCTTGCAAGCAATCACTTGGCTCGTTGCCTTCGCGCGAAATCCCTTCCACATAAGCTTCCTGCATCGGCGTGTCGTACTCATCCAACAGGATGATAACCTTTTTGCCGTAATAGCGGTACAGATAGTCCGACAGCTGATACAGTGCCAGAGAAGTATCACTGTCATCCATGTTTTCCGAAACACGTTTAAAATAAGCAACATCTGATTCATACAACAATCCGCTATCCAACAGAAAAGAATGTTCTGCATACAAATTCGTAAGCAGTTGACAGATCTTCTTCCGGGTTGTCCGGTAATCCTTCTCCTTCACATTCGCAAAGGACAGGCTGATCACCGGATATGTCCCCTGCAGTGAACGATACTTTTCTTCCTTCCAAATGGAGAGCCCCTCAAACAGATCTCCACGATCCGCATAATCTACAGAAAAAAACTGCTCTGTCATGCTCATGTTCAGTGTCTTTCCGAAACGACGCGGCCTGGTGATCAGTGTCACATCATCACCGCTCTCCCACCGCTCACGGATAAAATCCGTTTTATCTACATAAAACAGTTCTTTTCAATCAATTTATCAAATTGCTGTATTCCAATCGCTACGTTTCTTGCCATGTGCCACCTCCTGCAAAAAATCCGCTATACCAAGATCTGTTCGAAACCATTCCGTTCTTCATAGTTACGCTTTTTCTTAGTATAGCGGATTTTAGAGCATATTACAATTTCATTATGCGAATAATTATTTTGACCCTGTGTTAGATATAATTGATCTGAAATTGTGGTTCCCCGTACTCCGCGATCAGTTCCTCCATCCGGTACTGTTCGCTGGCACTCATCTCCACGGTCACAAGATTTGGCATCTGAAACAGCGGAGACAGATCATCGATCATACAACCTTCCATATTTAGTAAAGCAATATCCTCCCGCCCTTTCAGTGCCGAGATGTCCCGAACATCTGAATCGGAAATATAGAGTGTTCCAATATAGGGAACATCCCTGATACAATCGAGATCCTTCTGTCCAGCATACCCAATCGCCAACGCATCGATATGCATCCCCGGTAGATACTTCCATGCGTCCGAATTGTTTTTAATTCCAAGAAACTCATATCTGTGAAATTCCCCCACCGGACTGCCATCATAGCTTCCGGTATTTTCAAGACTCAGTGAGCGGATCGCCGTCCATGTACGGACAGCCTCAATTCCCTCCAGCATCCCATTATCAAGGAAATCAACCTCCAATAATGTTTCTTTGCCCTCTAGCGGCGAGAGATCCGAAATATTATTACATGCCAGATCGATCCGCTGCAGCTCATTCAGTTCCTTCATGGGGGACAGATCAGCGATCTGCTCCGCTTCGATATACACGATCTTCAGATTCGGCATATGAGACAGATCTGACAGATCTGTAATGGGGCCGCGGATCCGGGTATCCGTCCCAAACCATACACCACGCACCTCATAGAATTCATCCATGGAAGCACAAGCCGTATCCGACTGTATGTAGAGTTCTTCTACCTGTGCCAGATCATCCATCGTCAGTGCTCCATCCGGTCGATCCAGCACAAGCCGCACCGCTTCCTCGATCAGCGGCTCCTGAAATTTCACAGCTCCGGCATGGAGCAGTGTCCGGTACGAGAGTGCGCCAGCCATCACACATACTGCCAGTACCAACGCCAAAACAGCTGCCCATTTGGTCTTTTTCCTTCTGCGTGCAACGTACTCCCGTGTCGTCCGGCGCAAAGCGTCCAGCAGCTCGTCATCGTTTTTGTAACGCTTGTCCGGCGCGAAGGCGCAACATTTTGCTGCAACCTTTTCCAGCTTTGTCAGCGGAAGCTTCATGGGCTGCTCCTTTCCGGTCAGCAGCCATGACAATACCACCCCAAAGGAATAGATGTCCGAACGGATATCCGTCTGCATAAATCCGTACTGCTCCGGCGGTGCAAAGCCTTCCGTTCCGCTGATCACCGTATCGCTGGTTGCCTCCTTCTTATACACACGGCTGATGCCAAGATCAATGAGCGCCAGACTGCCGTCATCCCGTACGATAATGTTCTTTGGTTTGATATCCCTGTGAATGATGACCGGATCACTGGTATGAAGTGCCTTCATGGCCTCTGCCAGCGCGATCGCCAGATCTCTCGCAACATCCTCGGTCATGATATGCCCTTTCACATACTGATCCAAGGACACGCCTTCTATATATTCCCTCAAAATACAGCGGTAGTTTTCGTTTTTATACACTCCGACAAAATAGGGCAGCGCGGCGCAGCGGATGTTCTCCAGCTGCGCATCTTCCGTCTGACCAGGCAGTGTACTGTCTCCGGAGTAGCATTTCGCCACCATCTTTTTCCCTGTAGACTTCTGTTTCAAAAGCAGCGTGTCACAGCCCTCCACGCAACTGAGACACTCTACGATATCATACGCCTCCACCAGTTCCCGGGGCAATGTATCCTCGTAGCCTTCCCCATAAAAGTTATAGAATGCCTCGTAGCTTTCCACTTTTCTCCTCCTAACCCATACTCATAGTGCAACATCCATATTGATACTCCTTAATTATACACACCCGAGCTTACCAAGTACAAGTTATTTGCAAAAAAGCGGTTCCTTAAATCAGGAACCGCCTTTATACTCAATTTCTCTTCGATATTATTTCTTTACTGTCACTGTCACCTTCACGGTCTTGCCATTTGCCTTCACAGAGATAACTGCCTTTCCGGCTTTCTTACCGGTAACCGTACCTTTGGCATCTACCGTAGCTACCTTCTTGTTGGAAGAAGCGTAGGTAATCTTCGTAGCCGGCGTAGCGGTTGCAGAGATCTTTACTTTCTTTCCAACCTTGACAGTGGCTTTTGCAGATTTTACTGTTAATACCTTATTATCTGTGATCGTCGCGAGCTTTAACTGTTTGGCATTCTTCTCCCAGTCCATCTTTGGTGCGATCACACATTCGCCGTCTGCACTCTTGGCTGAAGTGAAGTCCTTCTTTGCAAGAACCGTTCCATCTGCCTTGGCAATCTGAACATCATCCACATAGACCGCACTGTTCTTTGCTGTAATATGGATTCCTTTCACAATAATTGTAACATCGACAGCTACCTTCTGAGCTTTTGTTACATCACTCTGTGCATCCTCTGTATGAAGCGATCCATTTTTCGCTTTGTAGGTGATCACATAGAAATCTCCGGTTTTCTTTACCGTTGCATAATCAACCGGAACGTCCTTCTGCTGTGCGTCATCCCATGTGGTCAGAGACGCATCTTCATGGATCTCCACACTCGGGAGTTCCGAATAACCTGCGTATTTCCAATCGTCCTCTGACGCATCATTAAAGTTCAAGGCACCACCAATATTGACTGCAGATTCCTCTTTTAGAAAGGATACCGGAATATAAAGCTTATAGCTTACGGTATAGCTCTCCGAATAAGAAGACGGTTCACCAAAATTATAAAGACCGGCATCTGTTTTTGAAGTGCTGTCCCAGTCATCCTCCCAGCTGGAATTGGTAAAGTTCACCGGGATCTCAACTACCTGATTCTTTGTTGCTGCTGAAACCTCGGTGACCGGTGCAAGAAGACTGAGTGCCATTGCTCCTGCGCCAATCATGGTCATCACTCGTTTTACAATTTTGTTCATAAGCTTGTTCTCCTCCTTATGTTATGATCTGGATAATAATCAATTTTACCATTTCCCCTGTTTAAAAAGGGATGCAGCCTGCACACATCCCTCTGTTATCCTTCTCCCAGCAGCGGTACCTCAATGGAGGTCAACAGATACTGCATCTCCATCATATCCATATGGTGGGAGATGCCAAAAATAACAGCCGCGTCTCTCTTAAATTTCGGGTATAGCACACTTTTTCCTGCACTCTTGAGGAGTTTCTGTGTCTCATCCAACGACAGTCCAAAACCAAAGGCAAGCTGGATCAGTTTATCCCGTGAAGGCATACGCGTCCCGTTGAAAATCTGATGACCATAGTTTCTGTCGATCTGCGCTTTCTTTATGACCTGCTCCGGAACGATTCCCTGTTCTTCGCAAAGTCTCCGCAAATATTCCGATATGGATCGTTCCTCGAATGCGTCTCCGTTCTCCTCCAAAACCTCCCGAAAATCCTTGCTGCCAACGATCCGTTTCAATAAGGCATTGGTCGTATCTGCCATGCCATCACCTCTTCCCCACTTCCATTGCCCGTAGCTTCCATTTATTTTTTGCATATAATTGTAACATTTTTTTCCACAAAAAAGGGATGCAGCCTGCACACAGACCAACATCCCTCCCGTACACCTTTTGCAGGCTTTCCTCATGTTTTCTAAATGATATCGATCGCTTCCCGCACGTTGCTGACCGGTACCAGGCGGATACCGTCCGTGCTTTGCAGACCATCCATGCAGACTCTCGGCAAGATACAAGTGGTAAATCCCAGTTTTTTCGCCTCCGCCACACGCTGGGACGGCATGCTGACTGCACGCACCTCTCCGCTAAGACCCACCTCTCCGAAGCAGATCGTCTTCTCGTCGATGGGGCGGTTTTTAAAGCTGGAGACGATGGCCAGCACGATACCCAGATCGATCGCCGGCTCGTTCATGCGGATGCCTCCGGCGATATTGACATAGGCGTCACACTCGGACATTTTCAGGTTCAGACGCTTTTCCAGCACTGCCATGAGCAGATTCACACGGTTCGCGTCTGTACCTGCGGCAGTGCGCCTCGGAATACCAAAATTCGAATGGCAGACCAGCGCCTGTATCTCCAGAAGGATCGGACGCGTGCCCTCCATGGAACACGCCACCACCGAACCGGAGGCATTTTCCGGCTTGCCGCTCAACATATATTCCGACGGATTTTCCACCTCCCGCAGTCCGTCGCCCCGCATCTCAAACACACCGATCTCATTCGTTGACCCGAAACGATTTTTGACACCGCGCAGGATACGATAAGACGCATACCTGTCTCCTTCGAAGTAGAGCACGGTATCTACCATATGCTCCAGCACACGGGGGCCGGCCACAACGCCTTCCTTCGTCACATGGCCTACGATAAACACCGTCACCCCGCTGCCTTTTGCGATCTGTAAGAGCGTTGCTGTGGATTCCCGCACCTGTGACACCGATCCCGGTGCAGAGGAGATGTCCTCGTTATACATGGTCTGTATCGAATCAATCACTACGATCTGCGGTTTTTCCATGTCTATGGTCTGTCGGATGTCCTTCAGATTTGTCTCGCATAACAGCTTCAGATCACCGGTAAAGCTGCCGATGCGCTGTGCGCGGATCTTGATCTGCTGCAGCGATTCCTCCCCGGAAATATACAAAACGGAAACATGCTGGTCAGCCAGATTTTTACACACCTGAAGTAATAAGGTGGACTTTCCGATACCGGGATCTCCGCCAACCAGTACCATGGAGCCCGGCACGATCCCGCCGCCCAGCACCCGGTCCAGCTCCGGCATGCCGCTGGTCATCCTGTGTTCCTCGCGAAGCTCGATGGATGCGAGGGTCTGCGGCTTTGCTTTTGGCTGTGATTGTTTTCCGCCTGCTTTTGCGGCGGTCTTTTTATCTACCAGTTCCTCCACAAAGGTGTTCCACTCGTGGCAGCCGGGACATTGTCCCATCCATTTGGATGACTCGTAGCCACAGGACTGGCAAAAATATACGGCTGATCTTCCTTTCGCCATAGGTTCTCCTTTTTAAAAAATAAGGGACGATGTTACATTTGCGACTCGATTGCCCTTACACTCGTCAAGCTCGTCCGGGCAAAATCGTCTCAAATGCATCATCGTCCTCATTTCACTAAAATTCTCTTTACGCTTTTCTTATCTCGATTGCTACCGGCTCACCGTTTAATTCCACGCTGATGGTCAGCTTGCCGCCAAGGTTCGTGGTCATCGTGCCGACCGCACTTCCGCCAATGCTAACCTCATAAGCGGTCTCTTCCTCTAAGCCAAGTGTGATCTCTGCGTCCTCCGGTCCTTCAACCGAAAAACGTACCACACCGTCTGCTGCAGTCATATTTGTCACCGCTGTGCCGGGCACGGACTCGTATGCAAACATATCATTCTTCTCCAGCTTTGTGATCTCACGGAAGGTTTTTACCTTGTATTTTGCTCCGGCGTGCTCAAAATTATCAAGCTTTGCCTTTGCTCCTAATGTATAGTCTCCAAAGCTGAGACCGCCGTCTGCCTCTGAACGGATCAATTCACTTACTGTACTCATGTTGTTCCTCCTAAGTATTGCTGCGGCTGCGCTGTGAATTTGCAACCGCATGATGTCGTTTGTTTCAGCTAGCTTCATTATAAATGAATCTGCCTCTTTTGACTAGTTATTTTTCACTTCGAAAACAAGTTCTTTTTTCTTCAGGGCAACACGTACAGTATCACCTTTTTTTGCCCTGCCGGATAAGATCTCCTCCGCCAGCTGGTCCTCGATCTTTGTCTGGATCATCCGGCGCAGCGGACGCGCACCATACTTCGGATCATAGGCTTTTTCCACGATATAAGCCTTTACCGGCTCCGTGATGATCAGATCAATGTTCATCTGGCTCTTGCAGCGCTCCACCAGCGTCTTTGACAGCAATGTTACGATCTTCTTCATGTCGTCCTTATTCAGCATACGGAAGACGATCGTCTCATCGATACGGTTCAAAAACTCCGGCTTAAAGATCCGCGAGACATCCTCCATCACCAGGGATTTCATACGCTCATAATCCTGCTTCTCATCATTGACCGATGCGAAGCCAAGCTTTTTCGGTGCCACGATGGACTGGGCACCTGCGTTGCTGGTCATGATGATGATCGTGTTTTTGAAATCTATACGGCGCCCCTGGGAATCCGTGATACGCCCGTCATCCAGCACCTGAAGTAAAATGTTAAACACATCGGGATGTGCCTTCTCGATCTCATCAAAGAGGATCACGGAGTAAGGATTGCGCCGCACCTTCTCACTGAGCTGTCCGCCATCATCAAAGCCCACATAGCCCGGAGGAGAACCGATCATTTTAGAAACGCTGTGCTTCTCCATATATTCGGACATATCCACGCGGATCATGGCCTGCTCATCACCAAAGATCGCCTCAGCAAGTGCCTTGGAGATCTCTGTTTTGCCGACACCGGTAGGTCCCAAAAACAGGAAGGAGCCGATGGGACGATTCGGATCCTTGAGACCCACACGTCCTCTTCGAACGGCTCTTGCCACCGCACTGACTGCCTCCTCCTGTCCGATCACACGCTTGTGCAGTGTCTTTTCCAGGCGGCGCAGACGTTCTGCTTCGCCTTCTGTCAGACGCTTGATGGGGATCTTTGTCCACTTAGAAACCACTTCTGCGATCTCCGCCTCGCCCACAACCGGTATCTTGCGGTTCTTTTTGCGCTCTAAGCGCTTTTTCTCTTTCTCATAGGCCGCATCTGCTTTTGCCCGCTCATCCATGCAGCGGGAAGCCAGTTCCATGTCTCCGTCTGCCATGGCTTCGACAAAGGCCTGCTCCATTTCACGGCTCTTTTCCTGATAGTTCATCAGCTCCACCGGTGTCTTGCAGACAGACAGGCGGATCCGTGCCGCGGCTTCATCGATCAGGTCGATCGCTTTGTCCGGAAGATTGCGGTCGTTGATGTATCGCTTGGAAAGACGGACAGCCGCCTCCACGCCCTCATCCGTGATCTGCACCTGATGATGCTCCTCATAACGGCTTTTTAATCCCTGTAATATATCAATGGACTGCTCTACCGTGGGTTCCTCCACCGTTACCGGCTGGAAACGGCGCTCTAACGCAGCATCCTTCTCCACATATTTCCGGTATTCCTCGATAGTCGTGGCACCGATCAGCTGGATCTCGCCCCGCGCCAGGGACGGCTTTAAAATGTTGGATGCATCGATGGCACCTTCTGCACCGCCGGCACCGATGATCGTATGGATCTCGTCGATAAAAAGAATGATATTGCCGGCTTCCTGCACTTCAGCGATCACGCGCTTGATGCGCTCCTCAAATTCTCCGCGATATTTGGAGCCTGCCACCATTCCGGAAAGATCCAGCGTCAGAAGACGCTTATCAACAACGGTATCCGGAACAATACCGTTGACAATGCGCTGCGCCAGTCCTTCCACGATAGCCGTTTTTCCAACGCCCGGCTCACCGATCAGGCAGGGATTGTTCTTTCCCCTGCGGCTTAAGATCTGGATCACGCGCTCGATCTCATCCGCTCTTCCGATGACCGGATCCAGCGCGCCTTCTCTTGCAAGCTCTGTCAGGTCTCTGGAATATGCATCCAATGTTGCAGTTGCATTTTTCTTTTTTCCGGATCTGCTGCCCTGCAGCTCATCCTTGTACTGGGATGCATCCTCGCCCATGGCCACCAGTACGTCCACATACAGCTTTTGTCCGTTGACTCCCAGAGTATTTAGCAGTCTGGATGCCGCGCAATCGACCTCCTTTAAGATCGCGATCAAAAGATGCTCGGTTCCGATCTGCTCGCTGCGAAAGCGCTCTGCCTCTGCCGCTGCACGCTCCAACACCTTCTGGGTCTTCGGCGAATAACCGTCACCATCCATGATCATGACATCAGAAGAAGGTGCGATCAGATCTTCGATCAGCTGCACCAGATGATCTTCTTCCACACCATTATTCATAAGCACACAGGCTGCCACACCGCTGCCCTCCCGCAGCAGTCCGAGAAGCAGATGCTCTGTCCCGATATAATTGTGGTGCAGACTCCGGGACGATCTGCCCGCCAGGGTAAGTGCTCGTTTTGCCTTGGCTGTGTAGGGTCTGTTCATAAAATAATACTACCTTTCATAGCTGTCCAAACGACAGCTATCTTCCTTTCTATAAATCATTCAGATCCAGGATCTCCGGATCTTGTGCCTTTTTTGCGGCTTTTGCCGGCTTTGCGACAGACGGCTTTTCTGCCTTTCCTGCTGGCTTTGAGGGCTTTGCGGCAGGCTTTGGAGTATTTGCGGCAGCCGGCATTTTCACATCCGGGATCATGGATGTATCCGTGGTCCCCACAGTCGGCTTCTTTTCCTTCAAACCCCGTTCCTCTTTTGATCCGCGCTTCTTTTTCGGAAGGTCCTCTTCATCATCAATGCCGTTCAGCCCCAGCTTCGCGTCCTGTCGAACATCTCGCAACTTGAACGCAAGATTTATGATCACAATCAGAAGCAGGACAATGATCACGATACACAGGATCAGCCAGCGCATATTTTTTGTCTTCTGCGCCTGCAGCTGCTCATAAAGCTTGTTATATTTATCAAGCGATACATACTCGCCCTCCGGCATCATGGATGAGGGCATATAAGCATTTCCCTCATAGATCAGATATCCATTGGTGTCAAAGGTTACCTCCGACTGTTTTTCCGGCTCATCTTCTGTATCCTCGATCGCAGAGATCTCTCCTTCCAGCGTCTGCCCACCCTCTGACTGCTCCGGTGTGTCAGTCTGCGTCTGGTCCGCAGGCTGCGTGGTCACAGAAGCGGCTCCGCAGTTTACTGTGATCGTGTAGGTGCTCGTGGCTCCGTTTTCTGCTTCTACAATGACCTTTACCGTATTGGATCCCGGTTTCAGGGATTTCGCTCCGCTGACGGCTGCGATCACTGCCTTGCTGCTGTTTGGTCTTGCTGCCACGGAGATCGCGGTGGTATTTGCGTCCACGGATGCCGTATAGGTGTATGTTCCCGCAGAAAAAGCCGGACTCAGGCTGCCCGGTGAGATCCCCAGATGCGCCAGGCTGCTGTCCGAAGACTTTGTGCTGCCAGAAGAAGTGCCGGCCGTGCCGGAGCTGCCGGAGCTGCCGGAAGAAGTGCCGGAACTGCTGTTACCAGTGCCGGAGCTGCTGTCATCTGTGTCGTCCTCTGCATCAGGAGCGGCGATCGTTGTCTGTTCGCCGTCCTCCTGCTCATCATCTGTTGTATCTGCACCGTCTTCCACTTCTGTTGCAGATATTGTCACGGGTGCCGTAAAGCTCATACTGATGGCGATAGCTGCCACAATTACCAGAAAACGTCTTTTTCTCATAGCTTTTCCTCTCTCTTCCTGTGTAAGTATATCTTCAGATCCCTATCTCGATTCCGCTATCGCTCCATCTCGATATGGCTTCTCGCCAAAGAAATTTACGCAGAAAATCTTTCACTCAAGCAAGCTTGGTTCAAGATTTCCACGTAAATTGCCTTGGCTCTGAAGATATACTTACATTTTAATTTTTCTGGCTTTCACTGTCAACCTCTTGCCACCTTTTTCACATTCTGTAAACGGTCTAACAGCAATAAAAAAATGAAATACAAAAGAAATAGGAGCACAAATACAACTGCGACTACCGGATCGCCCTGCCCAAAGACGTCTCTTGCCAAAAGTGCTGCTACCAGCGCGATACTGCTGACTGACAGGATCATGGCTGCTACTACATAAGAAAATACATAAGAAAATATCTGTTTCATGAGATCCACCCGATCCTTTCACAACGGTCATCAAGATACACATCTGCGAATATTTTTCGCGAGTCACTGCCATACTGTTCGATGATCTCCGGCAGATTTTCGTTCACCGCATCAAAGGAAAGCCCGCGGTCCAGACAAAAATGCAAGGCCTCCTCCAGCCGTTCCCCCTGTCGGCAGGTCCAAAGGATCAGCCGGTCTCCCTGCCTGTGCAGCTCCTTCAGCCTGGCGATCAGACCCTCATTCGCATCGCCGATCTTTGGATAACAGTCCTTACAAAGCGTTCCGTCAAAATCTACTGCTATGATCTTCTTTCCTTCCATCTGTATTCCCCCAATCGTTTCCGTTTTCATCCCTCGGTTTCGTGTAATCCCATCTTACCGAAAAACCTGTCCAAAAAACCGGACAGAAAAGGAGCAGCCTGCAACATGCATGACTGCTCCTTATGATCGGATCCTACAGATCCGTCCTTATGTTATTTTATCCTTTACCGACCAGCTGCTCCAGCGCTTCGGCCTGCTCACTGATGCCATCATAGTCAAAATTATTGACGGCTGTCAGCATGGCATCCTTGATCTCTTTTAACACATCAAAGGTCTGCAGCTTTTCCACTTTCTTTTGGAGTTCTTCCATATCGAACTCTGCAAGGCTTTCCTTTAAGCTCTCACAGAAGCTTAAGAGCTCTTCCGGTGATACAGCCTCAAGCTCCACCTGTTTCTCATCCATTCCCAGCTCTGAAATGGTCTGTGCTATGCAGGAGCTCTGGTATGCAAACCGTTCCATGAGAGGTGCATGCCCGGCGCGAACCCGTTCCATATCCCGTGCTCCGGCTGCCTCCTCCAAAAGGCGTGCCATCTCGGAAAGCTCATTTGCTCCGATCAGCCGTGACGTACTCTTTACCGCATGGACAAGTATCTGATAATTTTCCAGATCCCCCTCGGCATAGTACTGCTCCATCCGATCCTTCTTCTCCTCATACTCCTCCAGATACAGCTTCAGATTATGCAGATATTCCTCCTGATCGCCGCCGGCATAGCGCAGAGCATCGTCCGCAATGATGCCGTCGATGGGCGGAATGCAAAGCTCTTCCATGTAATCGACATTCTCTTCCTCCGGCATCTTTAAAAACTGCGGCGGAAGATACTGACACAGGATCTGTTCCAAACGCTCACCCTGAATCGGTTTCGCCAGATAATCATCAAATCCATGGGTGAGATAAAACTCTCTTGCACCGCTCACCGCATTGGCAGTCAGTGCGATCACCTTTGTGCGGGCATTGGGGTTATCCTCCATCTGACGCATGCGCTCCAAACACTGAACGCCATCCATATGGGGCATTTTGTGATCCAGAAAGATCATATGATATTCCTTTTTCAGAATCATATTCAGGCATTCCAATCCGCTGTCTGCCGTATCCACCTGTATTTTTGTCTTTTTGAGCAATCCCTTGCACACTTCCAGATTCATGCGCGTGTCATCCACAACAAGGATCCTTGCATCCGGTGCCTGGAAGCTCTCCTGATACCGCGTGGTATCACGGGAAGCTCTCTCATATTGCGACTTATAATCACCGATGGGTGAATCATCCACGATCCGCTGGACCAGTCCAAAGAAAAATGCACTTCCGCGTCCGTACTCACTATCCAAAAGCAGCTTGGAATCCATTAATTCCAGCAGCTGCTTGGAAAGAGCCAGCCCAAGGCCGGTGCCTTCAATGCCGCGGTTCCGTTCCTCATCCACACGCTGGAACGTTGAAAACAGCTTTTCCTGGTCCTCCTTTTTGATCCCGATACCGGTATCGACAACAGCCACATCCAGACGCACCCGGTCTTCCGCCAGCAGTCTGGTGCTGCGCACCTTAAGCGTCACAGAACCCTCTCTTGTGTACTTTACGGCATTCGTCAAAAGGTTGGTAACGATCTGACGGATACGTACCTCATCTCCGTACAGCTCGCTGGGAATCTGATCATCAATGTCCAGCTTCAGCTCCAGATTCTTTTCTTTTGCGCGGGGTTCGATCATGTTCACCAGATCATTCAAAAGAGAGCTGATCTGGTAATTTCCGTTGATGATCTCCATCTTTCCGGATTCCACCTTGGAAAAATCCAAAATATCATTGATCAAAGCCAGCAGGCTCTTGCTGGCATCCTTGATATTATTTGCATAGCGCACGATCCGACGCTCCCTGCTCTCGCGCAGGATCATCTCGTTCATACCAATGATGGCATTGATCGGTGTCCGGATCTCATGGGACATGTTGGCGAGGAAGCTGCTCTTTGCCTGATTGGCAGCTTCTGCCGACAGTTTTTCCTTCTGGCTCTCAAAATAGTGCTGGCGGATCTCACGGCCGTGACGGACCACACAGATGGCAAACACGGTCATAAAGAAATATTCGATCGTATACCCTGCACCGAAACCGAGCCAGAACCGGAGCGGATCTGTCATATGGGTAAACCCATGTCCCACAAAGCCCACGGCCCGCGGCCATAAGAATCCCATCATGCAGAAATAGCCAAGCACCGATGTAACAAGCGTCAGCACCCAGTCCATGTACATGCAGGACAATAGCGGGATCGCAAAATACGTGATATAGATGCCGATAAACGGATCCGAAGACATCCCCGCTACCATCACCTCCACATAGATCAGCTGAAAGATCTTGGCCGCAGTGATCTTATTTGCCCGGATCAATATATCCACGATCAGCCATGAGAGAATGATATATGCCGCAGATGAAAAAACATATACATCCGGTATCTCGAACACGCCCAGCTTTGTAAAAACATACAGCAGCGGACTGATCAAAAGGCAGAGATTTAATACTTTATGGATCCGTGTGGTCACCAGTCTGTCGTGTGACCGCTTATATTCCTCTTCGTACTTCTTATCCATAACCACTCCTCCATCAATTCTCTTTTATGCGCGTAACGATCTGCATCAGTGCACCGCCGATCGCTTCATAATCAAAATCCTCCGCCGCCTTTGCCAGCTGCGCGCGCTCCTCCTCCATGGGCATTCCGGAAGGATAGCAGTTGCAGAAGGTTCGAAGCCGCTCAAAGTCCACATCATATTCCTCCACGCCCGAAAGGAAATGCTCTGCCTCGGACAGATAACTGTCAACGGGCTGTACCATCACGATGGCAACCGTCCGCATGTCCCGGACAACAGGCACTGCCAGCAGATGCTCCAGATCCATGCATACCTGCTCATACTCAAAAAGCAGTGTCTGCATATTCTGTTTGATATAGGAAGCATCCTCGCTGCCTGCGGCATGCTCCATCTGTTCGGAAAGATAGGCCAGATGGATCGCACCGATGATCCGTGATGTGCTTTTTAACGCATGCACATGGATCTTTAAGTCATTCCAGTTTTCCGCCTCAAATTCCTTTTGAATGCGTTCCCTGTTCGAAACGAATTCAGACAGATACCCTTCGATGTTTTCCAGCACATCCGCAACCGTTCCGGAAGAATACTGCAGTGCATCATCCAGATCCATATCGGAAAGCCGCAGTTTGTCTACTGCACGGCGCAGATTCTCACGTTTTTCCTTCTCTTCTTCATCATCTACCTGTTCCTGTTCAGCCAATGTCACCAGCTCCTCCGGCAGAAACTGTCTTAATGTTTCCTCCAAAAGTGTCGCCTGCACAGGCTTTGACAGGAATCCGTTGAAGCCCTCATCCAGATACTGCTGTTTCATTCCCGCCACCGCATTCGCCGTGAGAATGATGACCGGTGTCTTGTAATTTTTACCTTCTTTATCCTCCCGCAGCCGGTGAAATGCCTCCACACCATCCATGTGCGGCATCAGATGATCCATCAGGATCAGGTCGTAGTGATTGCGCGCACATTTTTCCAGACAGCCCGCACCGTCCTCCGCTGTATCGATATGGACTAACGTCTGCTTGAGCAGAGACTTCACCACCTTCTGGTTCATCACATTGTCATCTACGACAAGCACACAGGCATCCGGAGCCTGGAAGCTCTCCTTGTACTTCTGTTCCTGGTCAAGCCGCTTCCGGTAAAGATCCTGAAGATTGCCCATAGGTGCCTCATTGACAACGGTCTGCACCAGATCAAAGGAGAAGATGGAGCCCTTTCCGTAAATACTCTCCATCTGCAGATCGCTGCCCATCATCAAAAGCAGCTGCTGGGTAATGGAAAGTCCCAGACCCGTGCCCTCGATATGATGCGCTCTTAAGTCTTTGCCGCGCTGGAAGGAAGCAAACAAAACATCCTTGCTCTCCTTGATGCCGATACCGGTATCCTTGACCGCAACCTTTAATACGATATGACGCGAATCCTTCTTTTCCATTTTGACACGCAGTGTCACGCTTCCTTTTTCTGTATATTTCACCGCATTTGTCAAAATATTCGTAATGATCTGACGAATGCGCACCTCATCGCCATACAATTCACTGGGGATATTTTCATCAATGTCAAGGATCAGCTGCAGTCCCTTTGCATCCGCGCGGGGCTGAATGACCAGAAGCAGATCATACAGCATGGTACCCAGCTGATATTTCTCCCGCATCAGCTCCATCTTTCCGGACTCGATCTTTGAGATATCCAGTATGTCATTGATCAACGAAAGCAACGATGTGCCCGCACTCTGAATGTTCTGTGCGTAGCCGCGGATCTCTTCATCCTGTGCCTCCCGCAGGATCATCTCATTCATGCCCAGCACTGCGTTGATCGGTGTACGGATCTCATGGGACATGTTTGCCAGAAAGCTGCTCTTTGCTTCCGCAGCTGCTGTAGCGTCCTCACATTTCATCTCCACCAGCTGCAGCAGATCGTCCAGACTCTTTTCGTCCTCCCTCGCCACGCGTTCCGTGAACAGATCCTGCTTCTGCATATAAAGCTCCAGCAAGCTGATGATCAGCATGAGAAGCAGCACAAACATCTGCTCGATCCGATTGTAATTCCGGTGGATCACACCCAGACTGCCCAAAAGCTCCGAGAGCAGGAGCAGGAACACGTTCATGGACGTCACAAACACGTTCAGTGATATATTTTTATAGATGGTACACTCTGCCAGCACAAACAGCATGCAGACGGGAAGCAGACGATCGGATCCGCTCTCTACGGAATAGCACATGTAGACCGACATTCCGCAGGTGATCGTAACCGCTGCCTGCAAAAAATCCGAACAGGCATCGCGAAATACCGTATTCATCAGCCGTGTGGCGATCACTGCCAGCAGACAGGCACCTGCCTCCAACGAAAAACGCAGCAGCGGCACATGATAGATATCATGAAGCGTGTAAAATACGATCACACATTCTAAAACAAGAATGAACCACACCATCCTTCGTTCTCTGTAAAAATCTCTCATGGCAGCTTCACCCCTCTCGGAACAACAAATTGTACACTGTCCGGGCGGATCTCCACGGTCCATTCACCGGGCGCAGCGATCATTTCTCCGTCCAGATTGGCGACAATGGGGCCGTGATCCCTGCGTGAAAGCGTCACTTTCTTTCCGTGTCCGACTCTGGCATGCTTTTCAATAAATGCACTCTTCTGGCGGATCAGATTGATCAGTATCCGGATAAATGCCAGGTGACCCTTCGAGGGCACAAACACATAGCTTTCCAGACCATCGTTGGGCACAAAGCCCTGCGGCATACACAGCGAACCGCCCAGCACGCAGCCATTACCGCAGCAAAGCTCATCATAGCAGCCGTCCATCTCTCTGCCATCCACCCGGATCTTCAGATCCATCCGTTTCAGCCGCAAAAGCGCCTGAAAGACATATGCCGAATAGGGCACCTGGATACCCACTGTCCGCACCGGATGCTGGGTTGCGATGTAACGCATGATCTCCGCATCCATGCCACAGGAAAAGGTGTTGATGGCGCGCCCGTGATTGGTCAGAATCGAATCGACGGTGATCGTCTCTCCGTTGATCAGCTCCTTGATATCAAAGAAGCGTTCTCTGTCCCGGGTAGCGAACACCTTCAGGAAGTCATTGGTCATGCCACAGGGATAAAAGGCAAGCTCCACCTTGGGATTCTCCCCAACCCCTTCCAGCACGTTGCGAAACGTTCCCGATCCTCCGCAGGCATAGATACGCAGCTGCTCCTCCGGAAAAAAGTGAACGATCTTTCTTGTCAGCTCCGTCTCGTTTCCGGTGTAGCGGGAATTGAATAAAAAGTATTCAAAACCCTTGATCTGCTCCAGCTGCTGCCTTAGATTATTTGCAAACGTCATATTCCCCGCATAGGGGTTTACTATAAAAATATGCTTCATACGTACTCTCCAAACGCAACTGCTTCCTATTTTCACAGTTAGTTTTATTATACTTGGAAAACGTCAGAAAAACAACGAAAAAAACAGAGTTTTGTCGCTGCTTGTCGGCGAAAACAAAACTCTGTCTTATTTTTCTTGTGAAGCACTCTTATAATAGCTCTTTTAAGATCTGGTTGACCATACCGGGATTTGCCTTTCCCTTCATGGCCTTCATGGTCTGACCCACCAGAAAACCGATGGCTTTTTCCTTTCCGTTATGATAATCCTCTACAGACTGGGGATTGTCTTTGATCACCTGCTCGATGGTCGCGCGCAGCGCACCCTCATCGTTGACAGTCTTTAGGCCGTGCTCTTCCACATACTTCTCCGGATCAATATCCTCCGCAAACATCTGCTCGAATACCTCTTTTGCAACGGTACTGTTGATCGTGCCCGCATCCGCAAGGTTGACAAGCGCTGCCAGATGTTCTGCGGAAAAACGGAGATCCTCCGGCTCCATCTCATGCTCTTTTAAAAGACGCATCGTCTCTACCATCAGCCAGTTGGATACCTTCTTGGGTTTTCCGCAGATCGCCACCGTCTCCTCAAACAGATCTGCCAGATGCTTGGAGTTTGTAATGATCTCTGCATCGTAGCGCGGGATCTCATACTCCTTTTCATAACGGACCAGTTTTTCGGAACGAAACTCCGGCTGACGACTTCTGATCTCCTCCAGCCACTCGTCAGAAATCCTGATCGGAACAAGATCCGGTTCCGGGAAATAACGGTAATCCTGCGCATCCTCCTTGGAGCGCATGGCATGAGAGCTCTCCTTTGTATCATCCCAGCGGCGGGTCTCCTGGATCACCTTCTCGCCGGATTCGATGAGATCGATCTGTCGGTTTTTCTCACCCTCGATGGCATGGGAGATCGCACGGAAGGAATTCAGGTTCTTCATCTCAGTACGTGTTCCAAACTCACTCGCACCAGCCTCCCGCACGGAAATATTCACATCCGCACGCATGGAGCCCTCGTTCAGCTTACAGTCCGAAGCACCCAGATACTGAATGATCAGACGAAGCTTTTCCAGGTAGGCAATGACCTCGTCAGCAGAACGCATATCCGGCTCGGATACGATCTCGATCAGCGGTACACCGGATCGATTGAAATCAACGACAGATACGTCCTCCCAGTCATCATGCACCAGCTTTCCGGCATCCTCCTCCATATGGATCTCGTGGATACCGATCTTTTTTGTGCCGCCGTCCGCAGTCTCGATCTCCACATAGCCGTTTCTGCAGATCGGCTCGTAAAGCTGAGAGATCTGATAGTTCTGCGGATTATCGGGATAAAAATAATTTTTACGGTCAAATTTACAATTCTGGTTGATGGTGCAGTTTGTGGCAAGTCCCACAGCCGCTGCATATTCCACAACCTTTTTGTTCAATACCGGAAGTGAGCCCGGCATTCCGGTACAGACCGGACAGGTATGTGTATTCGGTGCGCCTCCGAAAGCGGTGGAGCAGCCGCAAAAGATCTTTGTTTTCGTCGCCAGCTCCACATGCACTTCCAGGCCGATGACGGTTTCATATTCTTTACTCATACTTTATGCTCCCTTCTCGTCCTGCATCGCAGTCGGACTGTGTTTATAGTCTCTTGTCTGCTCAAATGCATACGCTGCACGGATGATATGTTTCTCCTGAAAGCAGTCTCCGATGAGCTGCAGACCGATCGGCAGACCCTGGCTGTCCATGCCGCAGGGCAGGCTGATGCCCGGCAGTCCGGCCAGATTGACGGAGATCGTGTAAATATCACCCAGATACATCTGGATCGGATCAGACAGTGACGCACCAAGCTTCGGAGCAGTTGTAGGTGCAGCCGGTCCTAAGATCACATCATATTTTGCAAATGCTTCGTCAAAGGCTTTTTTGATGAGCGCTTTCACCCGCAGCGCCTTTAAATAGTATGCATCGTAATAACCGGAGCTCAAAACAAAGGAACCGAGCATGATCCGGCGCTTGACCTCCGCGCCAAAGCCTTCCGAACGGCTCTTTTTGTACATCTGATGCAGTCCGTCGTAGTCAGCTGTCCGATAACCGTATTTCACGCCGTCAAAGCGGGCCAGGTTGCTGCTGGCCTCCGCACAGGCGATAACATAATAGGCGGGGATAGCATATTCTACCAGTCCCAGATCAAACTCCTCGACAACAGCTCCCTTTTTCTCTAATTCCTTTGCAGCAGCAAGCACCGCTTCCTTTACTTCCGCGTTCAGACCTTCTCCGAGGTAATCTCTCGGAATACCGATCTTCATTCCCTTTACATCATCCACCAGCGCTTCCGTAAAGTTCGTATCCTCGCGCTTGACCGAAGTAGAATCCTTGCTGTCATGGGAAGAAATGATCTCTAAGATCGTTGCACAGTCTGTGACATCCTTTGCGATCGGTCCGATCTGATCCAGCGAAGAACCGTACGCGATCAGTCCGTAACGGGAAACCGTTCCGTAGGTCGGCTTGATCCCGGTCACACCACAGAAGGAGCTTGGCTGACGGATGGAGCCGCCGGTGTCGGAACCCAGCGCATAGGAACACTCCTCTGCCGCCACTGCCGCACAGCTTCCACCGGAGGAACCGCCGGGTACATGACCGGTATTCCACGGGTTTTTTGTCACGCCGTAAGCGGATGTCTCGGTGGTGCTTCCCATGGCGAACTCATCCATATTTGTCTTTCCGATGATCACTGCACCGGCTTTTTCCAGATTCCGTACTGCTTCTGCAGTAAATGTCGGAATAAAATCAAATAAGATCTTTGAACTGCACGTGGTCTTCATCCCTTTCGTGCACATATTGTCCTTGATCGCCACCGGAACGCCCGCCAAAGGCGAGGTCAGTTCTCCGGCATCGATCTTTTTCTGTATCTGCTCTGCCCGTGCCGGTGCGCCCTCAGCGTCCACAGTCACAAAGCTTCCTACTGCTTTTTCTCTGGCAGCGATCGCAGCAAGTGCGGCGCGCGTGGCATCCACAGCAGTCACTTCTTTATTCTGAATCCTTTTTCCCAGCTCTACAGCTGTCAGGCTCATAAGAGACATAATAGATCCCCTTTCCTTTAAATGATCGTCTTCGGCACTTCAAAGCCGCCATCCCGCATCAGCGGTGCATTTGCCAGCGTATCTTCACTGCCGTCACCGTTTGTCACCTCATCCTCGCGGAATACATTCTGCACCGGGAATACGTGTGACATCGGTTCTACACCGGTGGTGTCCAGCTCATTTAACTGGTCGATATAATCCAGCATCTCGCCCATATCCTTTTTTGCCTGCTCTTTTTCCTCATCGGATAATTCCAGCTTGGCAAGGATACCTACATATTCAATTGTCTCATCACTGATGATATTTGCCATATTGTTTACCTCTTTAATCACGTACTTTAATGTGTACCTCGCGCAGCTGCTGTTCAGTGACGGTATTCGGTGCACCGCACATCAGATCCTGCGCGTTTCCGTTCATGGGGAACGGGATGATCTCACGGATATTCTCCTCATTGCGGAGCAGCATGATCATACGGTCCACGCCCGGTGCCATACCTGCGTGAGGCGGTGCTCCGTACTGGAAGGCATTGTAGAGCGCTCCGAATTTCTCCTGTAATACGGTCTCGTCATAGCCGGCGATCTCGAATGCTTTGACCATGATGTCCAGATCGTGGTTTCTGACTGCGCCGGAAGACAGCTCAATGCCGTTGCAGACGATGTCGTACTGGTAAGCTAAAATATCCAGAGGATTTTTCTCCTCCAGTGCCTGCAGACCACCCTGAGGCATAGAGAAGGGGTTGTGTGTAAATCCAATCTTCTTTGTCTCCGGATCCTTCTCAAACATCGGGAAATCGTTCACATAGCAGAAACGATACGCGTTCTTCTCGATCAGATCCAGCTTCTCTCCAAGCTCCGTGCGGATCGCTCCGGCATAGGCTGCCGCTTTCAGCTCCTTATCCGCGATAAAGAAGATCGTGTCTCCCACCTCAAGTCCTGCCAGCGTGCGCATCTCTTCCTTCATGTCATCCGGAATAAACTTATCGATCGGTCCCTTGTAAGTGCCGTCCTCCTGCACTTCCAGATAACCAAGTCCGCCCATGCCGATGGACTGTGCAAATTTTAACAGTTTTTCATGGAAGCCCTTGGACATCTCCGCATGCACCTTGATGGCACGAACCGTCTTTCCGTGAAAAGGTTTGAAGGTACATCTCTGGAAAAACTCTGTCAGATCGATAATGCGCAGCGGGTTTCTCAGATCCGGCTTGTCGCTTCCGAACTCTAACATTGCCTGCTTGTAGCTGATGATGGGATACGGTGCCTTTGTGACTTCATACCCTTCGGGTGCAAATTTCTCGAAAGTAGCTGTCAGCACTTCCTCGCCAACCTTGAATACATCCTCCTGGGTTGCAAAGCTCATCTCAAAATCCAGCTGATAGAACTCTCCGGGAGAGCGGTCTGCTCTTGCATCCTCATCGCGGAAGCAGGGTGCGATCTGGAAATACTTGTCAAAGCCGGATACCATCAGAAGCTGCTTATACTGCTGCGGTGCCTGAGGCAGCGCATAAAATTTACCCTTGAATTTACGGCTGGGAACAATGTAATCTCTGGCCCCCTCGGGAGAAGATGCGCACAGGATCGGTGTCTGGATCTCTAAAAATCCCATCTCTGTCATCTTCTGGCGAAGGAATGCGATCACGTTGGATCGGAAGATCATGTTGTCGCGCACCTTGGCATTTCTCAGATCCAGATAGCGGTACTGCAGACGCACGTCCTCACGCACCTCCTTGGAGGTCATGATCTCAAAGGGAAGCTGTTTTTTCACCTTTCCCAGAACGGTGATCTCCTTTGCCTCCAGCTCGATGGTTCCGGAAGGGATCTTGGGATTGTACGTCTCCTCATCTCTCTTTTCCATGATACCCTTAATAGACACGCAGTCCTCACGGCTTAAGCCTTTTAACAGTGTATCATCTCTGAGCACGACCTGCAAGATGCCATACATATCCCGAAGGTCAATAAATGAAACTCCGCCGTGGTCACGGATGTTCTCGATCCACCCTGCGACACACAGTTCTTTGTCGATATCTGCTTCACTGATGTTGTTAAGTGTTACGTCTCTGTACATAATAGTAATCCCCTTTCCTTGAAATAAAAGAAGTCCCGGGATATCTGAAATATCCCGGGACGAATTTTTAATATAAAATCCGCGGTACCACCCGCTGTTGAACATTGTGCCTTTGCACACCTGCTCCACTCAAACGATTTAACGCATCGCAACGTGCCAGCCTACTACTATTTCGACCAGCCTGCTCCGGAGTGTTCCCACCATTTCCTCTTTCAAACAGCGCTCTCAGTCGGTGACGCTGTATTCCTGTCGACGTCTGAAAATAGGAGTCTCTTTCTTCGCATTTTCTTTTCATATTATGGTTACAGATATTAACACTATTTATTCGCTTCGGCAAGGGATTTATCCGAATTCCTAATTTTATTAAGTTTTGCGTTGAATCCGCGTGGAAAGATTGCTATAATCGAAGCAGAATTTCATTGGGAGGATAAAATATATGGCACAATCAATCTTTCCTGAGGGTTATGAATCCGCGCTTAATCTGCATGACACGCAGATCGCGATCAAAACCGTCAAGGATTTCTTTCAAAAGCATCTGGCACAGAACTTAAACCTTGCCCGCGTGTCCGCTCCGCTGTTCGTACTGCCGGAATCCGGCTTAAACGACAACTTAAACGGCGTAGAGCGTCCCGTATCATTCGGCATTAAGGAGCAGGGCGACAAGGAGGCCGAGGTCGTTCATTCACTGGCAAAATGGAAGCGCTTTGCTCTGGATAAATACGGCTTTGAGGCCGGTGAAGGATTATACACCGACATGAACGCCATCCGCCGCGATGAAGACACCGACAACATCCACTCCATTTTTGTAGATCAGTGGGATTGGGAAAAGATCATCACAAAGGAAATGCGCACCGTCGATACCTTTCAGTCAACCGTCAGCGCAGTGTACAAAACGCTGCAGCAGACCGAAAAGTACATGTCCATTGAGTATGACTACATCGGAGAGATCCTGCCGAGGGAGATCACCTTTATCACCTCGCAGAAGCTGCTGGAAAAATATCCGGGACTGAATGCCAAGGAACGTGAATACGAGATCACCAAGGAATGCGGTGCTGTCTGCATCATGCAGATCGGCGACAAGCTCAGCGACGGCGAGCCTCATGACGGACGTGCACCGGACTACGATGATTGGGCATTAAACGGTGATATCCTTGTATACTATCCGGTTCTGGACATCGCTCTTGAACTGTCCTCCATGGGTATCCGCGTGGATGAGGACTCTCTTGTAGCGCAGCTGAACAAGGCAGGCTGCCCTGAGCGTGCAGAGCTGCCCTTCCAGAAAGCGATCATTGAGAAAAAGCTTCCCTACACGATCGGCGGCGGCATCGGCCAGTCACGTATCTGTATGTTCTTCCTGCGCAAGGCGCACATCGGAGAAGTACAGAGTTCCATCTGGAGAGACGACACGATCCGGGCGGCGAAAGAGGCAGGCGTACGATTACTGTAATTTTATTCGCATCAAAAACAAGAAGTGGGGCCGGGGAACACAGCCCCACCCCCCCCCCCTGCAGACACAAAAAGACCGGGGAGAAAAAA
>JAQYOU010000026.1 GCA_028727105.1 bacterium | reverse complement strand
TTTTGGTCACTTATGTACCACTGCCAGCGACAAGTAGCGAGAGCGTGCCTGCCATACATATGCTCGCATTCCCCCGAAACATGACATAAATCGTTTCGCAATTGCCAAGTAGTGAGAAAAAGGAGACATAATGACCTACCTTGCGATAGATCTGGAAATGACCGGACTGAACGTAAAAAGAGACCATATTTTGGAGATCGGCGCCCTGCGCATGGAGGATGGCAAGCCCACCGGTGAGTTTTCCGCACTCATCAACCCACACAGCGTCGTTCCGGTAACGATCACACAATTAACCGGCATCACACAGGAAATGGCAGAAGCCGGAGAAGAACTGGCAGACGTGCTGCCCCGCTTTCTGGAATTTGCCGGAGAACTGCCTCTTCTGGGGCATAACTTAAGCTTCGACTACAGCTTTTTAAAGCAGGCCTTTGTCAATGCCGGCCTTCCCTTTGAGCGAACAGGGATCGACACCTTAAAGCTGGCCCGCCGGTATCTGCCCGGCGAACAAAAAAAGAAGCTCACGGAGCTTCGCACACTGTTTGACATAGATACCGGAGCCGTTCACCGTGCCGTGTCGGACGCCTGCGCAGCCGCACTGGTCTACGAGCGGCTATACGCAGACTACGGCAGCACAGACCCGGATTATTTTTTGCCGAAGCCGCTTGTCGTAAACATCAAAAAACAGCAGCCCATCACCATCCCCCAGAGGGAACAGCTACAAAGGCTGCTGTCTGAAAACCCTGACAAAATATCCGAACCGGTTGATGTGAACCATCTCACCAGGAGTGAGGCTTCACGGCTTATTGAACGTCTGTTACACTCGTAATTTTCATTTCGAGACGATTGCATTCCAACCGCAAATACATTCGTAATAAACCCTATCCCCTCAGGGACGAATCAGCCCCGGGGCAGGCAATATCAATTTCTGCGACTTTGTTGCACGATGGAGAAGAGACTTCAAATTGCGGAAGCCTTTGCTGACCCAAATCAGGTCGAAGCATTTACTGCTGAGACCGTGCGACTATGATACTGGAGTGCAAAAATCCCATTGCGAAGCAATTTTTATGGATTTTTGCATAATTGCGAAGGCACTGAGCAATAATGGTTCGTGCAACGGAGCAGAAATGATATGCCTGACCAAGGGCTGACATAGTGGGAAAAATAATTCTAGACCATCACGAAACGAAACACCGTGTCCACCGCTCCCAGAAGTAAAAGGATGCCACCGATCGCATAGGCTTTCGTCTTCTGCTCGTATCCCATGTGGTAGCCCACGTGAAGTCCGGCAATGACCACCAGGATCGTCGCTGCGGAGATGACCGTAAGAAGGATCACCGTTGCCGTTCCAAGAAAGCCCAGCGCCACGCCGAGCATAAGGGTCCAGATGCTGATCAGCGAAAGTCTTGCGATCAGACTCTTCCATGCATATCTGTCATCCCGGCGTTCAATGACCGGTTCATTTTTCCACGCTTTACGGATCATAAGAATGCCCAGCACCCCAAAGATAGAGGCCGCAAGAATGTGTATATTCCCCCCTTTGGGACTCACCTCGCGCATGCGCAGAAGCGCTCCGGCAGCACTTCCGATATAAAGTGCCGCTGCCTGCCAGACGGCAAACAGCAGGCACAAGATCACCAGTGGTTTCTTTTCTATTTTTGAAAGCTGCGAACCTTTGCATTCCATCGCCGCAAATATATCCAGCGAAATGCCCAGTGTTACCAGAATCGTTTCTAACCAGTTCATCCTTATCCCTCACAGGCTTTTCATTTAATCAGACACCTTGACTGCATCTGTCTTGATAATAAATTTTACACTACCGACCTGATCCTTTGCAAGTCCTGTAAATGTTGTGTAGTTCTCTCCAGCCTGCACAACAGCATCAATGCGGTCGATCAGATCCTTCGCATCACCGTTAAATGCGTCCACAAGCTTTGAAATACCCTCTTCGTTGAACTTCACAACTCCATTATACAACTCATCTGCGCCATCGTCCAGCTTATCTACGCCATCGGCGATTTTATTTGCGCCATCAGAAAGACCGGAAGCGCCATTCCTTAGTTTTTCGTTATTTGCAACAAGCGTATTGGCTCCGCTTGCAAGCTGGCCGACGCCGTTTACCAGATTCGGAACACCGGCTGCCAGTGTGGAGATTCCTTCGCTGAGTGCGGTAGTACCGCTGACAAGGCTGTAGCCGCTCTGTTTGTCAACTGCCTCGATCTGTGCTGCGATCGTCTGTTTCGCACGCTCTGCACCCTGAATGGCAGCCGTCTGTGCCGCACTCTCGCAAGCAGAAACAACAGATTTGCCGACGGCATCTGAGCCATTTGCCGCAATACCGCCTGCAATGCCCTGTGCCAGTCCTCCTTTTAATACTGTGCCTGCGAAATATGCTGCATAAGTCGTATTTGTTCCCGGAACGACCGCCTGACACTGCTCCGGACTGTACTTCTTTCCGCTCGTCACATCTGCAAACCCGTTTTCTGCATAATATTGTGCCAGCGCAGCGATCACGCCGTCACTGGCCAGCCCCATGCCTGAGATGCCGGACTGTATCTGACCAACCATCGCCTCACTTGTCATCGTAGTTGTGAAGCTGTCTTCTGCGGATCCATAGATGAACCGATACGTATCACTGCCCTCTGCAAATTGGCCGGATATCTGTTTTTTCACAGCAGTCTTCTCTTTTTCACTCATCGCTGTGTTGAGTGCCTGATCCAAAGCACTAACACCGGATGCAATGGTTTTTGCGCTGGCATTCAGCGTCTTTGCCCCCTTGGAAAGTGTGCCAACGCTGGTGTTCAGCGTTGTCAGACCTTCGCTTATCTTTTTCGCGCCATCTGTATAATCCTTGATTCCACCCTTCAAGTCTGATGCACCGCTCGTAAAGTCGCCCATGCTGTCCTTTAAGGTTCCGAGACCATCCTTTATCTGTTTGCTTCCGTCCTCCAGCTGTCCGCTGCCATCAGCGAGATCATTGATGGAGTTTTCCAGCTCAGTCAGGTCCATATCGCTTAGATTCATGTCCGACAACAGGCCACTCATGGCTACAGAGGCCGTCATCTCCAGCGAAAAATCCTCCACATCTGCACTTACCTCCACGTAATCCGGAAACGGAGTATCACTGTCGAAATCACCGGCTTCTTGTTGAAGGCTCTCATGAAGTCCGGGCATTGCCATTCCTACAACAATGTTGTTCTTTCCGTCAGAGATGACCCTGCCGTTTGTCACTTCGATATTCGTAAAGCCATCGTTTACGATCATCCCTGTCATCACAGTAAAAGGCACATAGACTTCCATGCTCTTACCATTCTTTTCGATGGTGGTCTTCTCATGATTCTCATAGTCAAAGCGGATCGTGACCTTTCCACTCTTTCCTGCCAGCTCCTCCGGTTCGATCTCTTTTCCATCCAGATAGTAAGTCACCGTTTCGCTGATGGGCACCTGTTTATCCGTTGTCCCTTCGTAATAGATGTCGTTTCCGTTTGCCTGCCAGGTCAGCTTTGTGCCGTTCTGTGTAAAGGTCTCATCGCCCTTGATATTTGTAATGCCCTTCAGATCTGACACGTCCTCAATGGTCTCTGCACCGTCACGGTTTTTCAGCCACTCCTCCACTATGACCTTGCCGGACTGTCCCTTTGCGTCAGAGATCACGTAAACCGTCTCGTCCTTTGTCGTGTCATCTGTGCCGGATTTTTGATTGACCAGTTCCCCGATCTGTTCCTCCAGCTCTGATTTCTCTGCTGCTTCTGCCGTGATCGCCTGCTGTCCTGTGCCCTGCATATAGCCTGCGGCAAAGCTTCCGCCAGCCATTGCCACTACAAGTACACCTGCCAACATACGGATAGCATATTTATTCTGAAATTTTTTCTGTAATTCTTTGATCTTCATAATCGGAACCTCCTGTTTTACTGTCCTGAATTAATTTTAAATAGGTAGAAACATATTTTTACTGATTGCCGTGTCTGCGAAATCCCATACTCGTCTTCACGATCACCTTGTCAAAGATCATGAACATGGACGGCAGGATAAAAATAACTACAAACATACTGATGATCGCGCCCCGTGACATCAAAATGCATAAGGAGCTGATCATGTCGATATTCGAGTAAACACCGACACCGAATGTTGCGGAAAAGAAGCTCAGCGCGCTGACAATGATGGACTGGATGGAACCCTGCAGTGCCTGCGTGATCGCCTCTTTTTTCTCTGATCCGTTGTAACGGGCCAGCTTGTATTTATTCGTCATGAGTATCGCGTAATCCACGGTGGCTCCCAGCTGGATCGTTCCGATGACGATGGATGCGATAAACGGAAGCACCGTTCCCGTATACGCCGGGATACCCATGTTGATAAAGATCGCAAACTCGATGACCGCCACCAGAATGATCGGAAGGCTGATGGACTTGAATACCAGAAGGATGATCGCAAAGATCGCCAGGATCGATACGGCACTGACCCTCTTGAAATCCTCATCGGTAATGTTGATCAGATCCTTCGTACAGGGTGCCTCGCCGATCAGCATGCCCTTTGTGTCGTATTTATCTAAGATCTGATCCAGCTTCTCGCACTGGGCATTGACCTCGTCAGAAGCCACCGCGTACTCGGAGCTCACCATCAAAAGCTCATATTCATCGTTCTGCACCACAGAAAGAATATCATCCGGGAGCATTTCCTTCGGGAAACCGGCACCTAAGATCGCTTCCAGGCCGATCGTTGCTTTGACGCCATCCACTTCATTGACCTCGTCGATCATGTGTACCACATCCTTGGCAGGCAGTGAACTGTCCACCAGGTAAATATGTGTCGCATTCATGTCGAAATTGTCTTCCAGCTTTTGATTTGCCACAATGCTTGGCAGATCCTTCGGCAGCGTTCCTGCCAGATCATAGTAGACATCCGTATGGGTGTAACCGTAGAACGCAGGGAACAGGATCAGAATAAATGCTGCCACAAACCATTTGTAATGTCCGGTGATCCATCCGGCGATCCGACCCAGATCCGGCAGTACCGGACGATGTTTCGTCTTCTGTACCTCCTTGTCAAATACAAGGATCATGGACGGCAGTATGGTGACGCAGCCGATCACACCGAATACCACGCCTTTGGCCATGACAACGCCCAGGTCCATACCCAGCGTAAAGCTCATGAAGCACAGGGCCACAAAACCTGCTACAGTCGTGACGGAGCTTCCGACAACAGACGTGATCGTGTTTGCGATCGCAGATGCCATCGCCTCTTTGTGGTCATCGGTCCTGCTGCACTCATCCTCATAGCTGTGCCACAGGAAAATGGAGTAATCCATCGTGACTCCCAGCTGCAAAACTGCTGCCAGCGCCTGCGTCACATAGGAGATCTCTCCCTTGATCATGTTTGTTCCAAGATTGTAAATGATGGCCATTCCGATACTCAGAAGGAAGAATACCGGAACGATCGCTGAATCCATGGTCAGCGACAACACAACGATCGCCAGGATCACAGCAATAATGACATAGATCGGAACCTCTTTATCTGACAAATCCTTGATATCGGTAATGACCGCGGACATTCCGCTGACAAAGCACTGCCCCTCCGCCAGCTTTCGGATCTCCTTCACCGCATCCATCGTCTCATCCTCAGACATTCCCGTGTCATACAACACCGCCAGCAATGTGGAATCCGTGTCCTCATTGTTAAAGATCTTGTAGATGTCATCCGGAAGCACCTCCATCGGAAGCGACAGATCCGCGATGGTGTCATACCAGACAGTTTTCTTTACGTGGGGGATCTCCTCGATCTTTTCTTCCAGCGCACAGACATCCTTATTTTCCATACCCTCTACCACGCACAGGGAAAATGCGCCGATACCAAAGTCATCCTTCAGGATCTCCTGCCCCTTCATCGTCTCGATCTCTTCGGGCAGATACGAGAGGATATCATAATTGACTCTCGTGTGAAAGTAACCGAAAGCTGCAGGAACCAGAAGTGCCACAGATAAGATCAGGATCAGTACCCTGCACTTTACGACTCCTTTTCCAAACTTCTTCATAAAAACACTCACCCTTTCTTTTTTTACCGGACACATATCCAGCGTTTCATCTGACAAGGAGTATAAAAAAAAGAATTGAATACTTCCATATTCAATCCTTTTTCGCTGTCACAGCCTTCTATACATTTGTTTTCATCTGTATCATCGGTTATACAGAGCGTCGGTTTTGTATCATAAAACCATCCGATCCTCGCATGACCGTCCTAAGCGACGCATCCGGCTCATACTTCTTCGATTGCCTGCTCCATCGAATGCGTCATCAAATACTCATACATATCCGCCATCTCCTGGGGCGGAACCGTCATCCCCTGCCGGATCCACACTTTCACCGAAAAGCACATGGATCGCGCATAATACTCCGCCAGCATATCAACCGTCATCCACGGAAAACGCCCATTCTTATTGCGCACGCGCTCAGAAAAAAGCTCTGCCAGCATTTCCTTAATGCATCTGGTGACCAGATCCTCAAAGGTGATGGATCCGTCCATGCGGCTCAGCCGGCTGTAAAACTCTTTTTCCCGCAGCAGACTTGTAAACACGAGGAGTACCGCCTGATTGGTCAGTCCGTTGCGGATGAGCGGATGCGTTGGCTCCAGGATCTCTTCCCGGATGATCCACTCCAGCAGCTCATATTTATCCTGAAAATGATTATAAAACGTCGGACGGATCACGCCCGCCTGATCTGTGATCTCTTTGATTGTGATCTTTTCCACCGGTTTTTGCACAACCAGCGCCTTCAGGCTGTCCGCAAGAACCTGATCCGTTGTATGACTGTTTCTGTTCTGATTTACCATATGACATCCCTTACACGGAACTGCTTCGTCCCTTCACGATTTCCTTTACACATCCTCCATGAACTTCACGCGCACCTTACGTTTTCTGCTTCCGTCGAACTCCATCAGATAAATACTCTGCC